>NZ_NQYG01000004.1:0-207420 GCF_002878485.1 Pseudomonas sp. AD21 | reverse complement strand
CTGCGTTTCGCTATCCGTGAAGGCGGTCGTACCGTCGGCGCTGGTGTCGTAGCAAAAATCATCGAGTAATTCTTTTTTATAGAGTCTGCTTGATGAATTGAAAAAGCCCCCGCTTAGCGGGGGCTTTTTTATTGGGTTGACACCTATCTGGGGCGTCTATAGAATTGCGCCTCCTTTTAACGGGCGTATTGCGCCCGGTGGGAATAGCAGCCGGAGTCTGAAATCCAATGCAAAATCAGCAAATCCGTATCAGGTTGAAGGCTTTCGACCATCGCCTGATCGACCAATCAACCCAGGAAATCGTGGAAACCGCGAAACGTACTGGTGCTCAAGTGCGTGGTCCAATTCCACTGCCTACCCGTAAAGAGCGGTTCACCGTTCTGGTTTCCCCGCACGTCAACAAAGACGCGCGCGACCAGTACGAAATCCGCACTCATAAGCGCGTTCTGGACATCGTCCAGCCAACGGATAAAACCGTTGATGCTCTTATGAAGCTTGATCTTGCGGCCGGTGTGGAAGTGCAGATCAGCCTCGGCTAAGACTCGGTCTTAGTCGTGTAACGCTCTGAAATGGGCGGCCATAGCGGGTGAAAGCCCCGTACACTCATGAGGTTTACAACATGACTATTGGTGTAGTCGGTCGTAAATGCGGTATGACCCGTATTTTCACCGAAGAAGGTGTCTCCATTCCGGTCACGGTCATTGAGATCGAACCGAATCGCGTCACCCAGTTCAAAACTGAAGAGACCGATGGCTATCGTGCAGTGCAAGTCACTGTCGGCGAGCGTCGCGCTTCGCGTGTAACAGCAGCTCAAGCTGGCCACTTCGCCAAGGCGAACGTAGCCGCTGGTCGCACCATCATGGAATTCCGTCTTGAAGAAGGCGAGTACCAAGCTGGCGATCTGATCAACGCTGAAATCTTCGCCGCTGGTCAACTGGTTGATGTAACCGGTCAGTCCAAAGGTAAAGGCTTCCAGGGTACGATCAAGCGTTGGAATTTCCGCGGGCAAGATAACACCCACGGTAACTCCGTATCCCACCGCGTCCCAGGCTCTATCGGCCAGTGCCAGACTCCTGGTCGTGTATTCAAGGGCAAAAAAATGTCCGGTCATATGGGCGCTGAGCGCGTGACCGTGCAGTCCCTGGAAGTAGTGCGCGTGGACGCTGAACGCAATCTGTTGTTGGTCAAGGGCGCTGTTCCTGGCGCTACTGGCGGCAACCTGGTTGTACGTCCAGCAGCCAAGGCTCGCGGTTAAGGGGAAGCTGACATGCAATTAAATGTAAATGACGCTCAAGCGATCGAAGTTTCCGAACTGACATTTGGCGGCGAGTTCAACGAGACGCTGGTTCACCAAGCAGTCGTGGCCTACATGGCCGGCGGCCGTCAGGGTAGCAAGCAGCAAAAGACCCGTTCCGACGTTCGTGGTGGCGGCAAGCGCCCATGGCGTCAGAAAGGTACTGGCCGTGCTCGTGCCGGTACTATCCGTAGCCCAATCTGGCGTGGCGGTGGTACCACTTTCGCAGCTCGTCCACAGGATCACTCCCAGAAGCTGAACAAGAAGATGTATCGCGCAGCAATGCGTTCCATCCTTGCTGAGCTGGTGCGTACTGATCGTCTGGTCGTGGTTCAGGATTTCGCTGTTGAAACTCCGAAAACCAAAGATCTGCTGGGCAAGCTGAACAACATGAGCCTGACCGACGTTCTGATCGTGTCGGACGCTGTTGATCAGAACCTGTACCTGGCTGCTCGTAACCTGCCACACGTAGATGTACGTGATGTGCAAGGTTCCGATCCAGTTAGTCTGATCGCATACGACAAGGTGTTGATCACCGTGTCGGCCGTGAAGAAATTCGAGGAGCTGCTGGGATGAACCAGGAACGCGTATTTAAAGTTCTGCTTGGCCCGCACGTTTCCGAGAAGGCTACGGTTCTGGCAGACAAGAAAGGCCAGTTCGTTTTCAAGGTTGCTACTGACGCAACCAAGCTGGAAATCAAGAAGGCCGTCGAAAGCCTGTTCAGCGTGAAAGTAGAGCGCGTCACTACCCTGAACGTTCTGGGTAAGAGCAAGCGCACTGCTCGCGGTCTGGGCAAGCGTAATGACTGGAAGAAGGCAGTTATCTCCCTTCAGCCAGGCCAAGATCTCGATTTCAGCAGCAGTGCTGAGTAAGGAAGGGGTGCATCATGGCAATCGTTAAATGCAAACCGACTTCCCCTGGCCGCCGTTTTGTGGTCAAGGTGGTCAACCAGGAGCTGCATAAAGGCGCTCCTCACGCACCGCTGCTCGAGAAAAAATCGAAGACTGGTGGTCGTAACAACAATGGCCGTATTACCACTCGTCACATCGGTGGTGGTCATAAGCAGCATTACCGTATGGTCGATTTCCGTCGCAACGACAAAGATGGCATCGTCGCCACTGTCGAGCGTATCGAATACGATCCAAACCGTACTGCTCACATCGCACTGCTCTGCTACGCAGACGGCGAGCGCCGCTACATCATCGCCCCTAAAGGCGTGAGTGCTGGCGACCAGCTGATCGCAGGCGCTCTGGCTCCAATCAAGCCAGGTAACGCTCTGCAACTGCGCAACATTCCAGTCGGTTCTACCGTACACGGCATCGAACTGAAGCCAGGTAAAGGCGCACAGATCGCTCGTTCTGCTGGTGCTTCGGCTCAGCTGATCGCTCGTGAAGGTGTGTACGTGACCCTGCGTCTGCGTTCCGGTGAAATGCGTAAAGTCCTGGCTGAATGCCGTGCGACCCTGGGCGAAGTCTCGAACTCCGAGCACAGCCTGCGTTCGCTGGGTAAAGCTGGTGCCAAGCGCTGGCGTGGCGTTCGCCCAACCGTTCGTGGTGTTGCCATGAACCCGGTTGACCACCCACATGGTGGTGGTGAAGGTCGTACCTCTGGTGGTCGTCATCCGGTATCGCCATGGGGCTTCCCGACTAAGGGCGCGAAGACTCGTGGTAATAAGCGTACCGACAAAATGATCGTCCGTCGTCGCAAGTAAATAGAGGGATACGACAGTGCCACGTTCTCTGAAAAAAGGTCCTTTTATTGATCTTCACCTACTGAAGAAGATCGAAGTGGCGGCGGAAAAGAACGATCGCAAACCAATTAAGACTTGGTCGCGTCGTTCGATGATCCTGCCACAAATGGTCGGTCTGACCATCGCAGTACACAACGGCCGTCAGCACGTCCCAGTTCTCGTGAACGAAGACATGGTTGGCCATAAACTGGGCGAGTTCGCCGGTACCCGCACTTATCGTGGGCACGTGGCTGACAAGAAAGCCAAGCGTTAAGGGGTAAGGAAATGGAAGTAGCCGCTAAGTTGTCGGGCGCTCGAATCTCCGCCCAGAAAGCCCGCTTGGTCGCCGACCAGATCCGCGGGAAGAAGGTGGGCGAAGCGCTCAACCTGTTGGCTTTCAGCAGTAAGAAAGCCGCCGAGATCATGAAGAAAGTGCTGGAGTCGGCCGTAGCCAACGCCGAGCATAACGAAGGCGCAGACGTTGATGACCTGAAGGTCAGCACCGTTTTCGTCAACGAAGGGCGTTCGCTGAAGCGCATCATGCCACGAGCCAAAGGCCGTGCTGATCGCATCGTCAAGCGGTCTTGCCATATCACTGTCAAGGTTGCTGACAAGTAACGGAGTCGAAGAGATGGGTCAGAAAGTACATCCCATTGGCATTCGCCTGGGAATCGTCAAGGAGCACACCTCCGTCTGGTACGCAGACGGTCGGACTTATGCGGACTACTTGTTCGCAGATCTGAAAGTGCGTGAGTATCTCCAAGACAAACTAAAAAGCGCGTCCGTAAGCCGTATCGATATCCATCGTCCGGCCCAAACTGCACGCATCACCATCCACACCGCTCGTCCAGGTATCGTTATCGGGAAGAAAGGTGAAGATGTTGAGAAACTGCGTCAGGACCTGACCAAGCAAATGGGTGTGCCTGTGCACATCAATATCGAAGAGATCCGCAAGCCGGAGCTCGACGGTATGCTGGTTGCGCAGAGCGTAGCTCAGCAGCTGGAGCGTCGTGTAATGTTCCGTCGCGCTATGAAGCGCGCAGTACAGAACGCCATGCGCATTGGTGCCAAAGGCATCAAAATCCAAGTGAGCGGTCGTCTCGGCGGTGCTGAAATCGCACGTACTGAATGGTATCGCGAAGGTCGTGTGCCACTGCACACCCTGCGTGCCGACATCGACTATGCCAACTACGAAGCTCACACCACTTATGGTGTGATCGGTGTAAAGGTTTGGATCTTCAAAGGCGAAGTAATTGGTGGTCGCCAAGAAGAGCTGAAGCCACAAGCACCAGCGCCTCGTAAAAAAGCTGCTAAGTAAGGGGTACGCCAAATGTTGCAACCAAAGCGTACGAAGTTCCGCAAGCAGATGACCGGCCACAACCGTGGTCTGGCACTGCGCGGTAGCAAAGTCAGCTTCGGCGAGTTCGCGCTGAAGTCTGTTGCTCGTGGTCGTCTCACCGCTCGTCAGATCGAGTCAGCGCGTCGTGCTCTGACCCGTCACGTAAAACGTGGCGGCAAGATCTGGATCCGTGTATTCCCGGACAAGCCGATCTCCAAAAAACCTCTCGAGGTTCGTATGGGTAAAGGTAAGGGTAACGTGGAGTACTGGGTTGCCCAGATTCAGCCAGGCAAAGTCCTGTATGAAATCGAGGGTGTTTCTGAAGAGCTGGCGCGTGAGGCTTTCGCCCTGGCTGCTGCAAAGCTGCCGCTCGCCACCTCCTTTGTTAAACGGACGGTGATGTGATGAAAGCGAATGAACTTCGTGAAAAATCCGCACAGCAGCTGAACGAGCAACTGCTCGGCTTGCTGCGCGACCAGTTCAATCTGCGCATGCAGAAAGCAACTGGCCAGTTGGGGCAGTCTCATCTGCTCTCGCAAGTTAAGCGTGACATCGCTCGCGTGAAGACTGTGCTCAACCAGCAGGCAGGTAAGTGATCATGGCTGAAGCCGAAAAAACTGTCCGTACGCTGACTGGCCGTGTTGTCAGCGACAAGATGGACAAAACCATCACCGTTCTGATCGAGCGTCGCGTTAAGCACCCGATCTACGGTAAATACGTTAAGCGTTCGACTAAGCTGCACGCGCACGACGAAACCAATCAGTGCCACATCGGCGACAAAGTCACTATTCGTGAAACTCGTCCGATGGCCAAGACCAAGTCTTGGGCACTGGTTGATGTTCTCGAACGCGCTGTGGAAGTCTAAGGGCTAGGGGTCGGAGAAATTATATGATTCAGACTCAATCCATGCTCGATGTGGCCGATAACAGCGGCGCTCGCCGCGTTATGTGCATCAAGGTGCTGGGTGGCTCCCATCGTCGTTACGCTGGTATCGGTGACATCATCAAAGTTACCGTGAAGGAAGCAATTCCTCGCGGTAAAGTGAAAAAAGGCCAAGTGATGACTGCTGTTGTAGTCCGCACTCGTCACGGCGTACGTCGTGCTGATGGCTCCATTATCCGCTTTGATGGCAACGCTGCTGTTCTTCTGAACAACAAGCAAGAGCCGATCGGCACCCGTATCTTTGGGCCAGTGACCCGTGAACTTCGTACTGAGAAGTTCATGAAGATCGTCTCGCTCGCCCCAGAAGTGCTGTAAGGAGATCCGACATGCAAAAGATTCGTCGTGACGACGAGATCATCGTGATCGCCGGCAAAGACAAAGGTAAGCGCGGTAAGGTGCTGAAGGTTCTTGCTGACAACCGTCTGGTTGTTGGTGGTCTGAACCTGGTCAAGCGTCATACCAAGCCTAACCCGATGTCGGGCGTACAGGGCGGTATCGTCGAGAAAGAAGCGCCACTGCACGCTTCCAACGTCGCCATCTTCAACGGCGAAACCAACAAGGCTGACCGCGTTGGTTTCAAAGTAGAAGACGGTAAGAAAATTCGTGTCTTCAAGTCGACCCAAAAAGCGGTTGATGCTTGAACACTGCTAGGTAGAAGACCATGGCACGACTAAAAGAGATTTACCGGAAGGAAATCGCTCCGAAACTTAAGGAAGAACTTAAGCTTTCGAACGTGATGGAAGTTCCGCGCGTTACCAAAATCACCCTGAACATGGGTCTGGGCGAAGCGATCGGCGACAAAAAAGTCATCGAGCACGCTGTTGCTGACCTGGAAAAGATCACCGGCCAAAAAGTCGTTGTGACCTACGCTCGTAAATCCATCGCTGGCTTTAAAGTCCGTGAAGGATGGCCGATCGGCGTCAAAGTGACTCTGCGCCGTGAGCGTATGTACGAGTTCCTGGATCGTCTGCTGTCGATCTCCCTGCCTCGGGTTCGCGACTTCCGCGGCCTGAATGCCAAGTCCTTCGATGGTCGTGGCAACTACAGCATGGGCGTGAAAGAGCAGATCATTTTCCCGGAAATCGACTACGACAAGATCGATGCTCTCCGCGGTCTGGACATTACCCTGACCACCACTGCCAAGAACGATGATGAAGGCCGCGCTCTGCTGCGTGCTTTCAAATTCCCGTTCCGCAACTGATTGGAGTAGGAAAATGGCCAAGAAGAGCATGAAAAACCGTGAGCTGAAGCGTCAGCTCACTGTTGCCAAGTACGCCACCAAGCGTGCAGCGCTGAAAGCTATCATCGTCGATCTGAACGCAAGTCCAGAAGCGCGTTGGGAAGCTACCGTAGCTCTGCAGAAGCAACCACGTGACGCAAGCGCTTCGCGCATGCGTAACCGTTGCCGCCTGACTGGTCGTCCGCACGGCGTTTACCGCAAGTTCGGCCTGGGCCGTAACAAACTGCGTGAAGCGGCAATGCGTGGTGACGTTCCAGGTCTGGTTAAAGCCAGCTGGTAATCGCTGTCAAAGTCTCGATGTTCGGGTTCGCAAGAACCTGACCATCGGTGGCCTTGAATCTGAATCAAGCCCCTTTTGGGGCTTGATTCATTTCTGGGGTATGTCTAGAATGACCGGCTCGCCTGAGCCCGTGTTTTTCATGCCCGGAGTTTCTCGGCGACAAGTAGTAGCCGTAAGGCTAATTTTTCTGTATTAGGAGCGTCTAGCCCATGAGTATGCAGGACCCGTTAGCGGACATGCTAACTCGAATCCGTAATGCCCAGATGGCTGAAAAGTCTGTCGTAAGCATGCCGTCTTCCACGCTGAAGGTGGCTGTAGCAAAAGTCCTGAAGGACGAAGGTTACATCGCGGATTTTCAGATCACCACCGACGCTAAGCCGTCGTTGTCCATCGAGCTGAAGTACTTCGAAGGCCGTCCGGTTATCGAAGAAGTGAAGCGCGTTAGTCGTCCAGGCCTGCGTCAGTACAAGTCCGTTGAAGATCTGCCGAAAGTTCGTGGCGGTCTTGGCGTGTCTATCGTCTCCACCAACAAAGGTGTGATGACGGATCGTGCTGCGCGCGCTGCCGGTGTCGGCGGCGAAGTTCTTTGCACTGTGTTCTAAGGGGGGATAAGCATGTCTCGCGTCGCTAAGAACCCCGTTAAGCTGCCAGCCGGTGTCGAAGTAAAATTCGCAGGCCAACAGCTTTCGGTGAAGGGTGCCAAGGGTACTCTTGAACTGAACATCCATTCGTCCGTTGAGATCGTTGAAGAAGCTGGTGAGCTGCGTTTCGCTGCTCGCAATGGCGATCAACAAACTCGCGCAATGGCCGGTACCACGCGTGCGTTGGTAAACAACATGGTCCAAGGCGTAAGCCAAGGCTTCGAGCGTAAGCTCCAGCTGGTCGGTGTTGGTTACAAGGCGCAAGCAAAAGGCACGGTTTTGAACCTGGCCCTTGGCTTCTCGCACCCAGTGGATTACGAACTGCCGGAAGGCATCACCGCTGAGACTCCTAGCCAGACCGATATCCTGATCAAGGGCATCGACAAGCAGCTGGTAGGTCAAGTGGCCGCTGAGATCCGCGACTTCCGTCCACCAGAGCCGTACAAAGGCAAAGGTGTGCGCTACGCGGACGAAGTCGTCCGTCGTAAAGAAGCCAAGAAGAAGTAGGGCATAGCAAATGACCGACAAAAAAGTTACTCGACTGCGTCGCGCTCGCAAAGCACGCCTGAAAATGCACGAACTAGAAGTCGTGCGTCTCTGCGTGTTCCGCTCGTCGCAGCACATCTACGCCCAGGTCATCTCGGCCGACGGCAACAAAGTCCTGGCAAGCGCCTCGACTTTGGATAAAGAACTGCGTGATGGTGCCACTGGCAACATCGACGCGGCCACAAAGGTTGGCCAGCTGGTCGCTACGCGTGCTAAGGCCGCTGGCGTCTCGCAAGTGGCTTTCGACCGCTCTGGCTTCAAGTACCACGGCCGCGTTAAAGCGCTGGCTGATGCTGCTCGTGAAGCTGGGCTGGAGTTCTAAGTTATGTCAAATAACGACCAAAAGCGCGACGAAGGCTACATTGAGAAGCTGGTTCAAGTTAACCGCGTAGCCAAAACCGTTAAAGGCGGCCGTATCTTCACTTTCACCGCGTTGACCGTGGTAGGTGATGGTAAAGGGCGTGTTGGCTTCGGCCGTGGCAAGTCGCGTGAAGTGCCTGCTGCGATCCAGAAGGCAATGGAAGCTGCTCGCCGTAACATGATCCAAGTTGACCTGAACGGCACCACTCTGCAGTACGCAATGAAGTCCGCTCACGGCGCTTCGAAGGTGTACATGCAGCCTGCTTCTGAAGGTACCGGTATCATCGCTGGCGGCGCTATGCGTGCTGTCCTCGAAGTTGCTGGCGTTCAGAACGTTCTGGCCAAGTGCTACGGCTCGACTAACCCGGTAAACGTGGTTCACGCCACTTTCAAAGGTTTGAAAGCTATGCAGTCTCCTGAATCCATTGCCGCCAAGCGTGGCAAAAGCGTCAAGGAGATCTTCTGATCATGGCTACCGTTAAAGTAACGCTGATCAAAAGCATGACCGGCCGCATCCCTAACCACAAACTGTGCGTTAAGGGTCTGGGTCTGCGTCGCATCGGTCACACTGTAGAAGTCCAGGATACTCCCGAGAATCGCGGGATGATCAACAAGGCCTACTACATGCTGCGTGTCGAGGGTTAATCGATGAAACTCAATGATCTGAGTCCAGCGCCGGGTTCCCGTCGCGAAAAGCATCGTCCGGGCCGTGGTATCGGTAGCGGTTTGGGTAAGACTGGTGGCCGTGGCCACAAAGGTCAAACCTCCCGTTCCGGTGGCACCATTGCTCCAGGCTTTGAAGGCGGTCAACAGCCGCTGCATCGTCGTCTGCCGAAGTTCGGTTTCGTTTCCCTGAAAGCCATGGATCGCGCAGAAGTGCGTCTGTCCGAGCTGGCTAAAGTGGAAGGCGACATCGTCACCGTGCAGTCCCTGAAAGATGCCAACGTGATCAACGTCAACGTACAGCGTGTGAAAATCATGCTGTCCGGTGAAGTGACTCGCGCTGTCACTATCGGCAAGGGAATCGGCGCCACCAAAGGTGCGCGTGCGGCTATCGAAGCAGCTGGCGGCAAGTTCGAGGAATAAATGGCTAAGCAAGGTGCTCTCTCTGCGCTCGGCAAAGGCGGTATGTCTGAACTCTGGGCTCGTCTGCGTTTTCTATTCCTGGCGATTATCGTCTACCGAATAGGCGCACACATCCCGGTTCCAGGTATCAACCCGGACCGACTCGCAGACCTGTTTCGACAGAATGAGGGGACCATTCTTAGCTTGTTCAACATGTTCTCCGGCGGCGCGCTGGAGCGGATGAGCATCTTTGCACTGGGGATCATGCCGTACATTTCGGCATCGATCATCATGCAACTGATGACCGCCGTCAGCCCGCAGTTGGAGCAGTTGAAGAAGGAAGGTGAAGCTGGCCGTCGCAAGATCAGCCAGTACACCCGCTACGGCACCGTCGTTCTCGCTCTCGTTCAGGCTATTGGCATGTCCATTGGTCTGGCGGGGCAGGGCGTTGCGTTCACTGGTGACTTTGGCTTCCATTTCGTCGCGGTATCCACGTTTGTGGCTGGTGCGATGTTCATGATGTGGCTGGGGGAGCAGATTACTGAGCGTGGTGTAGGCAACGGTATCTCGATGTTGATTTTTTCGGGTATCGTCGCCGGTCTTCCGAGAGCGATCGGGCAGTCTTTCGAGTCTGCACGTCAGGGTGATATCAATATTTTCGCCTTGGTTGCCATCGGTTTGCTGGCAGTAGCGATTATCGGTTTTGTGGTGTTCATTGAGCGTGGTCAGCGTCGTATTGCTGTTCACTACGCCAAGCGTCAGCAGGGCCGCAAGGTTTTTGCTGCGCAGACGAGCCACTTGCCGCTGAAGGTGAACATGGCCGGTGTTATTCCGGCTATTTTCGCGAGCAGCATTTTGCTGTTCCCGGCTTCGCTGGGTGCCTGGTTTGGTCAGTCTGAAGGTATGGGCTGGTTGCAGGACATCTCGCAGTCGATCGCTCCTGGTCAGCCGTTGAATATTCTGCTGTTTAGTGCAGGGATTATTTTCTTCTGCTTCTTCTATACGGCGTTGATGTTCAATCCGAAAGACGTAGCGGAAAACCTGAAGAAGTCCGGTGCCTTTATTCCGGGCATCCGTCCAGGTGAGCAGTCTGCGCGCTACATTGATGGCGTTCTGACTCGCTTGACCATGTTCGGTGCTCTTTACATGACGGCCGTGTGCTTGTTGCCCCAGTTCCTGGTGGTTGCAGCAAACGTTCCGTTCTACCTTGGCGGGACCTCGTTGCTGATCGTGGTCGTGGTTGTGATGGACTTCATGTCCCAAGTACAATCGCACCTCGTTTCGCACCAGTACGAATCCCTGATGAAGAAAGCCAACCTGAAGGGTTACGGCAGCGGCATGTTGCGCTGAGTACCCATAAGGTTCGAGGAGTTGGTGATGAAAGTTCGTGCATCGGTGAAAAAGCTGTGCCGTAACTGCAAGATTATTCGCCGCGAAGGTGTTGTTCGAGTAATTTGCAGCGCGGAACCGCGTCACAAACAGCGCCAAGGCTGAGTGTGATTGTGCTTCAAGCCCGGCAGCTAGTGCGCTGCCGGGTTGATTATTTGTTATTACAGCGATATTATCTCGCGCCCTATTTCTTGGCTTCCGGGGCGTAGGTAGCTGTCAATTGGAGTCCCACTGAATGGCCCGTATTGCAGGCGTTAACATTCCAGATAACAAGCATACTGTTATCTCGCTGACCTACATCTATGGTGTCGGTCGCACTACTGCACAGAAAATCTGTGCAGACACTGGGGTAAACCCAGCAGCAAAGATCAAAGATCTGAGCGACGAGCAAATTGAACAGCTGCGTGGCGAAGTGGCGAAGTTCACCACTGAAGGTGACCTGCGTCGCGAAATCAACATGAAAATCAAGCGCTTGATGGACCTCGGTTGCTATCGCGGTCTGCGTCATCGTCGCGGTCTTCCAGTGCGCGGTCAGCGTACCAAGACCAACGCGCGTACCCGTAAAGGTCCGCGTAAGCCGATCCGCAAGTAATCGCCCCAGCGAATCGACAGGAATTTAATCATGGCAAAACCTGCTGCTCGTCCTCGTAAAAAAGTTAAAAAGACAGTGGTTGATGGCATCGCCCACATCCATGCTTCTTTTAACAACACCATCGTGACCATTACCGACCGTCAAGGTAACGCTCTTTCCTGGGCTACCTCCGGTGGTTCGGGTTTCCGCGGTTCCCGCAAGTCCACCCCGTTTGCTGCTCAAGTAGCTGCTGAACGTGCTGGTCAAGCTGCGCTGGAATACGGCCTGAAAAACCTTGATGTTAACGTCAAGGGCCCAGGTCCAGGTCGTGAATCCGCAGTCCGCGCTTTGAACGGCTGTGGCTACAAGATCGCCAGCATCACCGACGTGACGCCAATCCCGCACAACGGGTGCCGTCCGCCGAAGAAGCGCCGCGTGTAATCCAGGAGATTGTAAAGAATGGCTCGTTACATTGGTCCAAAATGCAAACTCGCTCGTCGCGAAGGCACCGATCTCTTCCTGAAGAGCGGCGTGCGCGCGATCGAATCGAAGTGCAACATTGAAGCAGCACCTGGTATCCACGGCCAACGCCGCGGTCGCCAGTCCGACTACGGCACCCAACTGCGTGAAAAGCAGAAGGTCCGTCGTATCTACGGCGTTCTCGAGCGTCAGTTCAGCGGCTACTACAAAGAAGCTGCTGGCAAGAAAGGTGCAACCGGTGAAAACCTGCTGCAACTGCTCGAATGCCGTCTGGACAACGTTGTATACCGTATGGGCTTTGGTTCGACTCGTGCCGAATCCCGTCAGCTGGTATCGCACAAGTCGATCAGCGTTAACGGTCAGACCGTAAACGTTCCGTCGTATCAGGTTCGTGCTGGTGACGTGGTTGCAGTTCGCGAGAAAGCAAAAAACCAACTTCGCATTGTCCAAGCTCTCGATCTGTGTGCCCAACGTGGCCGCGTAGAATGGGTAGAAGTAGACACTGAGAAGAAGTCGGGCGTTTTCAAGAACGTTCCTGCTCGCAGTGATCTGTCCGCCGACATCAACGAAAGCCTGATTGTCGAGCTCTACTCCAAGTAAGGGCTAGAAAATAGGTGCATCCATGCAGATTTCGGTAAATGAGTTCCTGACACCCCGCCATATTGATGTGCAGGTTGTCAGTCCAACCCGCGCCAAGATCACTCTCGAGCCTCTCGAGCGTGGTTTTGGCCACACCCTGGGCAACGCGCTGCGCCGCATCCTGTTGTCCTCAATGCCCGGCTGCGCAGTAGTCGAGGCCGAGATTGACGGTGTGCTCCACGAGTACAGCGCCATCGAAGGTGTACAGGAAGACGTAATTGAAATCCTGTTGAACCTTAAAGGTCTGGCCATCAAGCTGCACGGTCGTGACGAAGTTACGCTGACCTTGTCGAAGAAGGGTTCGGGGGTGGTTACCGCTGCCGATATTCAGCTGGATCATGATGTCGAGATCGTTAATCCCGATCACGTAATCGCTAACCTGGCGTCTAACGGCGCCCTGAACATGAAGCTCACCGTAGCTCGTGGTCGTGGTTATGAACCAGCCGACTCGCGTCAGAGCGATGAAGACGAAAGCCGCAGCATTGGTCGCTTGCAGCTCGACTCTTCGTTCAGCCCGGTTCGCCGTATCGCATACGTGGTGGAAAACGCCCGTGTCGAGCAGCGCACCAACCTGGACAAGCTGGTTATTGATCTGGAAACCAACGGTACCCTGGATCCTGAAGAGGCTATCCGCCGCGCTGCAACCATCCTGCAACAGCAGTTGGCTGCGTTCGTCGACCTCAAAGGTGACAGTGAGCCAGTGGTTGTCGAGCAGGAAGACGAGATCGATCCGATCCTGCTTCGCCCGGTTGACGATCTGGAACTGACTGTACGTTCGGCTAACTGCCTTAAGGCGGAAAACATCTACTACATCGGTGACCTGATTCAGCGTACCGAAGTAGAGCTGTTGAAGACTCCGAACCTGGGCAAGAAATCCTTGACTGAAATCAAGGACGTTCTGGCCTCCCGCGGTCTGTCCCTCGGCATGCGCCTCGACAACTGGCCGCCTGCAAGTCTTAAGAAGGACGACAAGGCGACTGCCTGATCGTCGTAATCACCGAACGTAGTGTTTGGTAAGGAATGAACCATGCGTCATCGTAAAAGTGGGCGTCACCTGAGCCGCACCAGCTCGCACCGCAAGGCCATGTTCCAGAACATGGCGGTGTCGCTGTTCGAGCACGAGCTGATCAAGACTACTCTGCCAAAAGCCAAAGAACTGCGCCGCGTTGCCGAGCCGCTGATCACTCTGGCCAAGACAGACAGCCTGGCTAACCGCCGTCTGGCTTTCGACCGTACTCGTTCGAAAGCTATCGTTGGTAAGCTCTTCAACGACCTGGGCAAGCGTTACGCTACCCGTGAGGGTGGCTACCTGCGCATCCTCAAGTGCGGTTTCCGCGCTGGCGACAACGCGCCTATGGCGTACGTCGAGTTGGTTGATCGTGCTACTGCTGGCGAAGCTGTATCCGCCGAGTAAGACGTCAGTCTGAAACGAAAAACCGGGCCTAGTGCCCGGTTTTTTGTGCCCGTAAGAAAACGCGCTGTTCGTACAAGCTTCTGACATTGTTCTGTTGCCACTATGTGCCGGGAAACATAATTAGTAATTATCTATCGATGACTACAAGTTAATGAATTTGTAGGTGTCACATTGATGATCAATACTTCTCAGCAAGCCGATTAGCCGGCAGTTTCAAGACTGACAGAGGAAGAAGACCGTATGAGCCAGATCAAAACGCTTACGACCGCCAGTGGCGCACCTGTCGCGGATAACCAGAATTCTCGCTCCGCCGGCCCTCGTGGCCCGCTGCTGCTCGACGATTTTCATCTGATCGAGAAGCTTGCCCACTTCAACCGTGAAAACATTCCTGAGCGTCGTGTGCACGCCAAGGGTTCGGGTGCTTACGGTACGTTCACCGTGACTCGCGACATCACCGAGTACACCAGCGCCAAATTGTTCGAGTCTGTCGGCAAGCAAACCCCGACATTCCTGCGGTTCTCCACCGTTGGTGGCGAGCGTGGTTCGGCCGACACCGAGCGCGATCCGCGCGGCTTCGCCCTGAAGTTCTACACCGAGGAAGGCAACTGGGACATCGTTGGTAACAACACCCCAGTGTTCTTCATTCGTGATCCACTGAAGTTTCCCGACTTTATCCACACCCAGAAACGTCTGCCGCAGAGCAACCTGAAAAGCGCCCAGATGATGTGGGACTTCTGGTCGCATTCGCCGGAAGCGCTGCACCAGGTGACCATTCTGTTTTCCGATCGCGGCATTCCCGACGGCTACCGTCACATGCACGGCTTCGGCAGCCACACCTATAGCCTGATCAATGCTAAAGGTGAGCGCCACTGGGTGAAGTGGCACTACAAAACCAAACAGGGCATCAAGAACCTGGCGCCGGCCGATGCTGCGCGTCTGGCGGGCACCGATCCGGATTACGCCCAGCGTGACCTGTTCGAGGCCATCGAGCGTGGTGACTTCCCGAAATGGCGTGTGTGCATTCAGATCATGACCGAGGCACAGGCTGCAGCTCACTACGAGAACCCGTTCGACGTGACCAAGACCTGGTCGCAGAAAGAGTTCCCGTTGATCGAAGTCGGTGAGTTGGAGTTGAACCGCAACCCGATGAATTACTTCGCTGAAGTTGAGCAGGCTGCATTTGGCCCGAGCAACATGGTGCCGGGTGTTGGTCTGTCGCCGGATCGCATGCTGCAAGGCCGCGTCTTCGCCTATGCGGATGCGCACCGCTACCGTGTCGGCACCAACCACCAGCAATTGCCGGTGAATGCCCCACGTAGCGCGGTGAACACCTATCAGCGTGATGGCTCGATGGCTTTCGGCAGCAATGGTGGCGCTGCACCAAACTACGAGCCGAACAGCTACATCGAATCGCCAAAGCAAGCGCCGCACTACGCTGAGCCTGCATTGGCCTTGAGCGGTGCTGCTGACCGTTACGATCATCGCGAAGACACCGATTACTACAGTCACGCTGGTGCTCTGTTCCGTCTGATGAGCGATGAGCAGAAAGCCTTGCTGGTCAGCAATATTGCCGGCGCCATGAGCGGTGTTTCGCCGGATGTGGTTGACCGTCAGTTGCAGCATTTCTACAAAGCCGATCCGGCGTATGGAGAAGCAATCGCAAAGCTGCTCAACGTACAGCTTAACGAAGTCTAAACGAGAAGCAGAACCGCCCTCATTAGGGCGGTTTTTGCGTTATTTAGGCCGCTTTTCTCCGAATATCTTCGATTTTATTGCGCAAAACGGGGTGACCTTCGGGTCAGCTTGGTTCAAACTACAGACTTTCAAGCAGGGAGATGTAGGGCGATGCAGGGCCACCCAGACGTTATCGATTACCTCAACACGTTGCTGACCGGCGAACTGGCCGCGCGTGACCAATATTTTGTGCACTCGCGGATGTATGAGGACTGGGGTTTCACCAAGCTCTACGAACGAATCAACCACGAGATGGAAGAAGAGGCCGGCCACGCCGATGCGCTGATGCGTCGGATCCTGATGCTCGAAGGCACGCCGCGCATGCGTCCGGACGATCTGGACGTCGGCACCACCGTACCGGAGATGCTCGAAGCCGATCTGCGTCTCGAGTACAAAGTCCGCGCCGCACTGTGCAAAGGCATTGAGCTGTGCGAGCAGCACAAGGATTATGTCAGTCGCGAGATCCTGCGCATTCAACTCAACGACACCGAAGAAGATCACACCTACTGGCTGGAAAAGCAGTTGGGCCTGATCAAACTCATCGGTCTCGAGAATTACCTGCAATCCCACACCTGATTGCCAGATACAAAAAAGCCCCTGTCACGGTTGAAGTGACAGGGGCTTTTTCATGCCCGGCGATCAGGCTCGATCGCGAATCAACAGCGGCTTGAGGTAATGGCCGGTGTGAGACTGCTTCATCTCGGCCACTTCCTCCGGGGTGCCGGTGGCGATGATCTGCCCACCCTTGGAGCCGCCCTCCGGCCCCAGGTCGACCAGCCAGTCGGCAGTCTTGATCACGTCCAGGTTGTGTTCGATCACTACCACGGTGTTGCCGTGGTCGCGCAAGCGGTGCAGCACATCGAGCAATTGCTGGATATCCGCGAAGTGCAGGCCAGTGGTCGGCTCATCGAGGATGTACAGGGTCTTGCCGGTGTCACGCTTGGACAGCTCGCGCGACAGCTTGACCCGCTGCGCCTCGCCGCCAGACAGCGTGGTCGCCGATTGCCCGAGCTTGATGTACGACAGGCCTACGTCCATCAACGTCTGCAGCTTGCGCGCCAGCGCCGGTACCGCGTCGAAGAACTCCCGGGCTTCTTCGATGGTCATCTCGAGGGTTTCGTGGATGCTCTTGCCCTTGTATTTGATCTCAAGGGTTTCGCGGTTGTAGCGCTTGCTCTTGCACACGTCGCACGGCACGTAGATGTCCGGCAGGAAGTGCATTTCGACTTTGATCAAACCGTCGCCCTGACACGCCTCGCAGCGACCGCCCTTGACGTTGAACGAGAAGCGTCCCGGGCCGTAACCACGGGAGCGCGACTCAGGCACGCCAGCGAACAGTTCGCGGATCGGGGTGAACAGCCCGGTGTAAGTCGCCGGGTTGGAGCGCGGCGTACGGCCGATAGGGCTCTGGTCGATATCGACGACTTTGTCGAGATGCTCCAGGCCCTTGATGCTGTCGTGCGCGGCCGCTTCCAGCGTGGTCGCTCCATTGAGGGCGGTAGCGCTCAACGGGAATAGCGTGTTGTTGATCAGCGTCGATTTGCCCGAGCCGGAAACGCCGGTCACGCAGGTCAGCAGACCGATCGGAATTTCCAGATCGACATTGCGCAAGTTGTTGCCGCGTGCGCCCTTGAGCGACAGCGTCAGCTTTTTGTTGCGCGGTGTGCGTTTGGCCGGCACTTCGATCTTGACCCGGCCCGACAGGTATTTGCCGGTCAGGGAATCCGGGTGCGCCATGACTTCTGCAGGCGTGCCTTCGGCAACGATCTGCCCGCCATGCACACCGGCCCCTGGGCCGATATCGACCACATAGTCAGCCAGACGAATCGCGTCTTCGTCGTGTTCGACCACGATCACGGTGTTGCCGATATCGCGCAGGTGCTTGAGGGTGCCGAGCAGCCGGTCGTTATCGCGCTGGTGCAGACCGATGGACGGTTCGTCGAGGATGTACAGTACCCCGACCAGACCGGCGCCGATCTGGCTGGCCAGACGAATCCGCTGCGCCTCACCGCCGGACAGAGTGTCAGCGCTGCGATCGAGCGACAGATAGTCGAGGCCGACGTTGACCAGGAACTGCAGGCGTTCGCGGATTTCCTTGAGGATCTTGTCGGCGATCTCGCCACGTCGCCCGGTCATCTTCAGCTCGCCGAAGTACTCGCAGGCATCGCCGATCGGCAGGTTGGTCACCGCCGGCAGGGTTTTCTCGCCTACCCACACGTGCCGCGCTTCACGACGCAGGCGGGTGCCACGGCAGTCCGGGCAGGCCTGGGTGCTGAGGAACTTGGCCAGCTCTTCACGCACGCTGGCCGATTCGGTTTCGCGGTAGCGGCGTTCCAGATTCGGCACGATGCCTTCGAACGGGTGCGAACGTTTGACGATGTCGCCACGGTCGTTCAGATACTTGAAGTCGACGTTCTGCGAGCCGCTGCCGTGAAGGATGTATTTCTGTTGATCGGCCGGCAGTTCGTTGAACGGCTTCTCCAGGCTGAAGCCGTAGTGCGCGGCCAGTGAGCCGAGCATCTGGAAGTAATAGACGTTGCGCCTGTCCCAGCCGCGAATCGCGCCTTCGGCCAAGGTCAGTTCACCGTTGACCAGGCGCTTGATGTCGAAAAACTGCTTCACGCCCAGGCCATCGCAGGTCGGGCAGGCGCCGGCCGGGTTATTGAAGGAGAACAGCTTGGGTTCCAGCTCGCTGATGGCGTGGCCGCAGATCGGGCAGGCGAAGCGCGCGGAGAAGATCATCTCCTCGCCCGGCTCATCGTCCATCGGCGCGACCAGGGCGATGCCGTCCGCCAGTTTCAGTGCGGTCTCGAACGACTCGGCCAGGCGCTGCTGCAGGTCGGCGCGGACCTTGAAGCGGTCGACGATCACATCGATCGAGTGCTTCTTCTGCTTGTCCAGTTTCGGCAGTTCGTCGAGCTCGCAAATGCGACCGTTGACCCGCGCACGGACGAAACCCTGGGCGCGCAGCTCTTCGAACACTGACAAGTGTTCGCCTTTACGCTCGCGGATCACCGGCGCCAGCAGCATCAGTTTGCTGCCCTCCGGCTGAGCCAGCACCAGGTCGACCATCTGGCTGACGGTCTGCGCTTCCAGCGGAATATCGTGATCCGGGCAGCGCGGCGTACCCACGCGTGCATAAAGCAGGCGCAGGTAGTCGTAGATTTCGGTGATGGTGCCAACCGTGGATCGCGGGTTGTGCGAGGTCGATTTCTGTTCGATGGAGATCGCCGGCGACAAACCTTCGATGGTGTCGACGTCGGGTTTTTCCATCATCGACAGGAACTGTCGGGCATAGGCCGACAGCGATTCGACATAGCGGCGTTGACCTTCGGCGTACAGTGTGTCGAAGGCCAGGGACGACTTGCCGGATCCGGAGAGGCCGGTGATGACGATCAGTTTGTCCCGTGGCAGGGTCAGGTCGATGTTCTTCAGGTTGTGGGTACGGGCCCCACGTATCAGGATCTTGTCCAAAGTGGCCTCGCTCGGCGGGCGTCGAAAACGTAGGAGTATACGGCCAAATACTGGATGGATGCACACTATCAAACGAAGGGTTTTTTACCTTGGATGAAGAGAGTTTCATCTATACGCGTCATAGCGTCGCGATATACCCCGTCTTTCGATGGGACTGGTAGAATCGCCGCCGGTTCACACGAGGTTTTTCCATGCACGATCCCCACAGCGAACGCATGAGTGGCAGCGAGACCCGCGCGGCAAGCGGTCTGGCCCTGGTGTTCGCCTTCCGTATGCTTGGCATGTTCATGGTGTTGCCGGTACTGGCGACCTACGGCATGGATCTGGCGGGAGCGACTCCGGCCCTGATCGGCCTGGCCATCGGTGCCTATGGCCTGACCCAGGCGATTTTTCAGATTCCGTTCGGGATCATTTCCGACCGCATCGGCCGTCGTCCGGTGATTTATATCGGCTTGATCGTGTTTGCCCTCGGCAGTGTGCTGGCCTCTCAGGCCGATTCGATCTGGGGCGTGATCGCCGGTCGTATCCTGCAGGGCGCCGGGGCGATTTCCGCCGCGGTCATGGCGTTGCTCTCCGACCTGACCCGCGAACAGCATCGCACCAAGGCCATGGCCATGATCGGCATGACCATCGGGCTGTCGTTCGCCGTGGCGATGGTCGTCGGTCCGCTGTTGACCCGCGCATTCGGTTTGTCCGGACTGTTTCTTGCCACAGGCGGCATGGCGCTGGTAGGCATCCTGATCATCATGTTCATGGTGCCGAAATCCACCGGACCGTTGCAGCATCGTGAGTCCGGCGTGGCGCGTCAGGCCTTGATGCCGACGCTCAAGCATCCGGATCTGCTGCGCCTGGACTTGGGCATCTTTGTGTTACATGCCATGTTGATGTCGAGCTTCGTTGCCTTGCCGCTGGCTCTGGTGGAAAAAGCCGGGCTGCCCAAGGAGCAACACTGGTGGGTCTACCTGACGGCGCTGCTGATTTCCTTCTTCGCCATGATCCCGTTCATTATCTACGGCGAGAAGAAACGCAAAATGAAACGAATTTTGCTCGGCGCCGTCCTGACGTTGATGCTCACTGAGCTATTCTTCTGGCAGTTCGGTGACAGCTTGCGGGCGCTGGTGATCGGCACGGTGGTGTTTTTCACCGCGTTCAATCTGCTGGAAGCTTCGTTGCCGTCGTTGATCAGCAAGGTTTCACCGGCAGGCGGGAAGGGCACGGCGATGGGCGTGTATTCCACCAGCCAGTTCCTCGGTTCGGCACTCGGCGGGATACTCGGCGGCTGGCTGTTTCAGCATGGCGGTCTGTCGGTTGTGTTCCTCGGATGTGCCGGTCTGGCTGCCATCTGGCTGGCCTTTGCTGTTACCATGCGCGAACCTCCCTACGTGACGAGCCTGCGCTTGCCGTTGTCGCCCGAGGCGATCCGCGAAGCGGGTCTGGTCGAGCGCCTCAAGGCCCTCGTAGGGGTAACAGATGCAGTGATAGTCGCTGATGAAGCGGCTGTTTACATCAAACTGGACAAAGAATTAGTGGATCGCGACACCCTCGAACGCCTGGTGAACAACCCGGCCGAGGCTGCTTGCGAAGCCTAGGAGAACGTTATGGCCCGTGGGGTTAACAAAGTCATATTGGTCGGCACTTGCGGCCAGGATCCCGAAGTTCGCTACCTGCCTAACGGTAACGCCGTGACCAACCTGAGTCTGGCAACCAGCGAACAGTGGACCGACAAGCAAACCGGTCAGAAGGTCGAGAAGACCGAATGGCACCGTGTTTCGATGTTCGGCAAGGTTGCCGAAATCGCCGGCGAATACCTGCGTAAAGGTTCGCAGGTGTACATCGAAGGCAAGCTGCAGACCCGCGAGTGGGAAAAAGACGGTATCAAGCGTTACACCACCGAAATCGTGGTCGACATGCAAGGCACCATGCAACTGCTCGGCGGCCGTCCACAACAGGGCGACCAACAAGGCGGTGGCAACAACTACCAGCAACAGGCTCCACGTCAGCAGGCTCCACGCCCGCAGCAGTCGGCTCCGCAACAGCGCCCGGCCCCGGCTCCACAGCAAGCCGCGCCGCAACCGGCTCCGGATTTCGACAGCTTCGATGACGATATTCCGTTCTGATTCGCTGCTGCATCCGCGCTGAATAAAAAAGGCCCGTCGCTGAACACGACGGGCCTTTTTTGTGGACGCTGGTTTTTCAATCAAGGATCAGGTGCGGCAGAAACCGGCTCGAATCCTTGGTGATCAGACTGTTGTCCTCCCGCACGCCAATCCCCGCCGCCTGATCGCCGATCACCCATGAGCCGATCAGCGTGTAGCTGTCGTCGAATTTCGGCAATGGTGCAAATTCCTGCAGGATGAATGGCGCATCGGTGTAGGGCCCGTCCTCTTTGACGATCAGACCTTGCGCCGTTTGCAGCTCGATGTTGGCGCCTTCGCGGGAGAAGTACGGTTTGCGTACCCAGCCCTTGGGCACGGCACTGCCCGGATTCGGATCAAGGTGCGCCGCGAGCAGGTTCGGGTGTCCCTTGTGCAGCTCCCACAGCAGCGGCAGTGCGCCTTTGTTCGACAGGATCGACTTCCACGCCGGTTCAAAAAACTGCGTATCGCACTCGGCAATCGCCGCGCCGAACGGTTCGTGGAAGATAAACTCCCAGGCATGCAGCTTGAACAAATGCGGGATCCAGCGATCCTCGAGGTCGACGAAGCGACCCTCGGCGGTCAGGCCGATGTCTTCGATGTCGATGTGCCGGGATTCGATGCCGACTTTTTCCGCGATCAGCCGCAGGTAATCAGTGGTGCCCTTGTCTTCGACCGAGTCTTTCATCGAGGCAAAGTAGAACGGCCGCTTGAGCTGCAATTCGGCAAACGCCTGATGCAGCTTGGTATCGATGCTGTTGAACTGGTCGGCATGGCGCGGCAGCATGCCGCGCTCGATGCATTGTTCCAGCCAGCCCCACTGAAACGCGGAGGCCTCATAGAGACTGGTCGGCGTGTCGTAGTTGAGCTCCAGCAGTTTGGCCGGGCCGTTGCCGTTGTAGGAAAAGTCCATGCGCCCGTACAGATGCGGATGACCTTCCATCCAGGACGTTCGGATCATGTCGTAGTACGGCGAGGGGATGCTCAGGCGATCGAGCAGTTCCTCGCTGTGCACCACGCGATCGACCAGGTCCATGCACATCTCGTGCAGTTCCGTGGTCGGATCCTCCAGATCATTTTCGATCTGCGCGAGCGTGAACTGGTAGTAGGCGCTTTCGTCCCAGTACGGCTCGTCGTCGATGGTGTGGAACAGAAAGCCGAGGCCTTCGGCAGTCTGTTTCCAGTCGGGGCGCTCGGCGCAATGGATCTTCTTCATGGTCAGCTGCTCGAACTGCCCCAGCCGCCCCAACCGCTGCGAGCGGAAGACTGGCTGCCGAAACCGCCACGGGACGTCGACGAAGCAACGTTGACCGGTTTGCTTCGAGAGCTATCGTAGCTGCTGTCGGTGCGGGTAGACGGCGCCGATTCGATTTTGCGGTACTGCGTCGAGGTGTTGTAGGTCTGACGCGTATCACGGTCGCGGTAAACCGTGCGGTTGTCGTTGTTGCTCATCGCATTGCCGATCAGCCAGCCCGAGAGCCAACCGTTGCCTCCGCCGCCGCCACCGGAGGAATGGGAAGTACTTTGCACGTTCTGCGTGGCGGCGGTTTCACCGGCAGGCATCTGCGCGTTGGCGAGCGCATTCAGATCCTGTGGCGCCTCGCCGTTCTGCGGCACTTTGAAACCGCCGAGTTTCGGCACGAAGCGGCCGTCGGAGTTTTTCTGGCACCAGTCGGCAGCAAAGTCTGCGTCGCACTTGGCCTTGTCGTCGTAGGCCGGCGCAATGCGTCGGTGCTCGGTCAATGCCGCGACGTAGGCGTTGGAACAGACATCGGCGGACACTTCGGCGCCGACGCACTGCTCGACCGTTTGAAAACGTTGCTGATCCTGCGCGGCAACCTCGCCGGAAATCGCCAGCGCCACCGACGCGGCGAGGGACAGTTGAACGTACTTGCTGCGTTTCATTGAAGGCTTCCTGCCGATCAGTTGGACGGGGTCATGCACGCGGCGTTGAGCATGCCGACGCTGATGGCCACTGCGGCCACGTAGATACCCGAGGCGATTTCACCGTTGGCGATGCGTCTGGATGTGCCCTTGAGTACCAGGCCGGTGGCGAGGAACGCCAGCAGTTGCACGACGGCGGCGATCACCGCCCACAGCACGAAATCGAGGACATTGACCGAAAACGCGATCACATTGCTGGCCGGAATCGCAAAGCCGATGATCGCGCCGGACAGGGCGATGGCGGCGGCGATGTTGCCGGAACGGATCAGCTCGAACTCTTTGTGTGGCGTGATGCGGGTGTAGACGAACTGAAACAGCATGAACAGCAGCACGGCGCCGATCAGGTAGACGACGAAACCGACCAGCGCGGTCTTGTTCAGGGAAACGGCCAGCACTTCCAGCATGGAAAACTTCCTTTTTAAATGGTGCTCAGATCAGTCGTGTACAGCGAAATGCCTAGCGAGGTGCTCAGGCTGACGGTGCCTTCCTCGTCCTGTTCGACGGAGAACAGCAGCAATTCGCGGCGATCGGTCAGGCCGGTCTCGCGCGCGTAAAGCATGGAGTGGTGTTCGATGGTGTAGCTCTCGTCCGGGTTGACCACATGCTCGGTCAGCGGCACCAGTTCGGTCTGGCCCAGCTCGGTGCCCCATTCGCGGCTGTACTGGACGCCGTCGTGGCTGTAGGTCGGCAGGCCGATCAGGCTGTCAGGGCCGGCCAGGCGCTGCAGTTCGGCGTCACTGTTGACGGTCACGTAGCTGAGGTAGTTGAACAGAGTGACCGACTCGATCTGGTCGTCACCGGTGACGTGGATCTGCAGCCAGAAGTCCTCGTTGTTGAGGTAGTAGCGATGCAGTTTGTTGGATTGGCCGAGGTCGATCCAGCCGGCGCTCCAGATCGCCTCTGCCGCTGGAACCTGCACCGAGGTGCTGCCATCGAGCAGTAATGCCAGGGTCGAATCGAACCGCACGCCTTTGCCTTGCGCCATCCCGAGTGGGCCACTGGCAACGGTCGGCGTTGGCGCAGCGGTCTGCCAGTTGCTGGTGCCCAGCAAGTCTTTAAACCATCCCATGGGTACGTTCCTTGAGGCGGGTGGAGGTGTTCGTCATAAAATTCGCCGCTAGTGTACCGGGCCGGGCGACGAACTAGCAGAGTCATTTGCACAGCACAAACCATGTGGGAGCGGGCTTGCTCGCGAATACGGTGTGTCAGTGGGCAAATTATTCGCTGACACACCGTATTCGCGAGCAAGCCCGCTCCCACAGGTTTTTTATCGTGCTGTTACTGAGCGGACTTTTGCTTCAGACGCTCAAGAATCGCATTGGCGCTGCCTGTGTTCGGCGTGATGCCGGCGTCACGCAGTTTGCGCTCCAGGTCGTTGCCGGTCGAAGCGTCAGCCAGCTCATCGGCGGCGCTCAGTTCGGCGGCGCGTTGCTGCTGCTTGGCCTGCAGACGGTTCAGGGTACCGACGGCCGTTTCCAGTTTGCCGTTGGCGCCGCCGCTGGCGATGGACGCGCTGACCTGCGCCTTCTGCACGCTGTCACGGGCCTTGGCCATGTCCACCTGCTGGCGCAGGCTCTTGATCCGCGACTCGGCCTTGCTGATGTCTTTGCGCATGTTTTCGGCGTAGGTGCCGAACTCGTCGCTCTGGGCCTTTTCAGCGGTCAGGTCGTTGGTCAGGGTCGAAATCGCTTCCGCCACTTCCATTGCCAGGTCTTCGCGGCCGGCGTTCAGTGCGGAAACAGCCTTGGCTTCCAGGTCTTTGATCTTGGCGTCGTACTCGCTCACGCGGTCGGCGGCCAGCTTGTGCTTGGCCATGATGGTGACCAGTTCGCGCCGGGCGTTGGACAGCGCGGTGTCGGCATCGCGGATTTCCTGGTCGAGGATGCGCAGGGCCTGTTGGTCGACGATCGCTTCGCCGACTTCATTGGCGCCGCCGCGCAGTGCGGTGAACAACTTGCTCCAGATGGACTGAGTCATTGGATATTCCCTGTTGATTACTTGAAGAAGTGTTCGAAGGCTTCACTCGCGCGCTGTACGTTGTCGACCAGGGTTTTCACCTCGGTGACGACGTTGGTCAGGCTCGAGTCGGCGCTGAGGGCGCCAAACATGTTGTAAACGGTCTGGCCGTTGGGCATCGACTCGATACCGATCGACGACAGCGGGAACATTTCCCGGCTACGCAGCACGGCGTCATTGAAGGCGCGCACGTCAGTGATCGAATCGATGTCCACCAGCACGGTGTCGACGATGATCTGTGCACCGGCCAGGGCGATGTGAATCGGCAGACCGCCAAATTCGTTCATTTCCAGCTTGATGCTGGGTTCGGAGCTCTGGATCAGAGACAGTGTAATCTCGTGCGAAGCCACCTCATCCAGTGCCTTGAGGGCGTTGAAGAGGCTATCGATGTTCCAGTTGTTGCCTGCGCTCATGTAATTCTCCGACATGAATGAGCCAGCCAGAATCGGTTGGCGTAGCTGTTGCTCCATTTGCTTGAGCAAGCTTCGGTTTTCCGGAAGCACCCAAGTTTCGTGTTTCACATAACCGGCGGCAGCCAGGCCCGCACGCATCTGCTTCATGTAGAAGCTCGACGGCTTTTTCGCGGACGGTTTCGAGCGCTCTCCCTTTGGGCTCTCTGACGCGACTGTGGGGGAGCGGCTTTTCATGGCAATGACTCCGTTATGAATATCTCACGCGTGAGCCACACTACAACCAATTCAAAGTGCCATCAATGGCTCACACGTGAGATTTTCATGACAGGCGAAAAAACGCCCGCGATGGGGCGGGCGCATGTTTTGCCAAGTGTGTCGTGATGGATCAGTGCCCTAGAAACTCCTCGGCCGAGACCACGCTGGCATAGGCGAAACCCAGCGCCGACATGAACGCGGCGTGAACCTGGGCGGCCGGTACGGTGACGCCGTTGAACTCGAGATCGCGGCTGGCGCAGGCGTCGTGAATCACCGTGACGCCGTAGCCCAGATCCGCTGCGGCGCGGGTGATGCCGTCGATGCACATGTGGCTCATGCTGCCGACGATCACCAGGTCCTTGATGCCTTGTTCGTCGAGGATCGATTGCAACTCGGTCTCACGGAACGAATTGACGAAATGCTTGAGCACCACCGCCTCGTCCGGGCGATTGAGTACTTTGGAGTGCAATTTTGCGCCGTCCGAGCCCGGGGTGAAAAACGGTGCATCCGCCGAGGTGAATTCGTGGCGAATGTGCACCACCGGATCGCCTGCCTCGCGGAACGCGGCAAGCAGCCGCGTGGCGTTGTCGGCGGCGGCTTCAGCCCCCACCAGCGGCCACTTGCCTTGAGGGAAGTAGTCGTTCTGGATATCGACTACGATGAGCGCTTGTCTGGTCATGGGTGTGTCCTCGATGCATGGGCTGGAAGTGGATTCAGTATTGGCGCTGGCCGGCGTTTCGAGGATTGGCCGTACCGACAATAAGCAGGGGAAAACTGACATGGGCGTTGAAAGAGCCGCCACGGTGGAACTGGGCGTACTGATTTACCCGGGCGCGCAGCTGGCAGCGGTGCATGGTCTGACCGATCTGTTTGCGGTCGCCAACCGGATAGCTGCCGAGCATCAGGCGGCGCAGTTGCCCGTGCTGCGCGTGAGCCACTGGCAAGCCGACGCCGAGCTGGCGCCGCAGCGGATCCACGATAGTCATCCGGGCAGCGACTGTGGTTTACAGGCGGTGCTGATTCCACCGTCCCTCGGCGGCTTTTCTGCGGCCAGCGTTTCAGCAGCGCTGCTGCAATGGCTGCGGGATCAGCATGCCCGTGGCGCAACCCTCGGCGGTGTCTGTGTGGGGTCATTGCTGCTGGCCGAAAGCGGTTTGCTCGATGGTCGCAGCGCCACCACGCACTGGACCTCGACCAAGGCGTTTGCCGAGCGTTATCCGAACATCCGGCTCAAGGCGGATACGCCGATTGTCGATGACGGCGACCTGATCACCACGGCCGGGCTGATGGCTTGGTCGGAGCTGGGTTTGCGTCTGGTCGATCGCCTGCTCGGGCCGAGCATCGCCAGCGGTACCGCGCGGTTTCTGGTGATGGAACACAGCGACAGCGCCAGTGCCTGCGGCAGCAATTTTGCGCCGATCCTGGGTCATGGCGATGCGCCGATTCTCAAGGTTCAGCATTGGCTGCAAAGCACCGGCGCGACCGACGTTTCGCTGACTTCGATGGCCGAGCGGGCGGGGCTGGAAGAACGCACGTTTCTGCGTCGCTTCCGTGCTGCGACCGGGTTGAAGCCGACCGAATACTGCCAACATCTGCGGGTCGGCAAGGCGCGAGAGTTGCTGGAATACACCAACGGCACCATCGACCACATTGCCTGGACAGTGGGCTATCAGGACCCGGGAGCGTTTCGCGCGATCTTCAAGAAAATCACCGGGCTGGCGCCGAGTGATTATCGGGCGCGGTTTGGTGTCACGGGATAGTCCCGACACGACATACCCTGTGGGAGCGGGCTTGCTCGCGATGAGGCAGGGGCCGTCAACATTGATGTCGACTGATACACCGCCTTCGGGAGCAGGCCCCTCCCACATTGGATTGTTGTGCTGCGGAAATCGTGCAAATTACCGGGGGGAGACGCCCGGTCGTGCAGATTGAAACAGGCCTGATGCCAGCACGTTTTCGCCAAGTTTTTGATTAGTCGAATATTTCGCTAGCGCCACCGTTGGCCTGATCTCTGCACCGTTCATCACTACATCCACCGAACCGCTGCAAGGGGGACGCATGACCCCGACACCGAGCAGCAAAATGGTCGTCGCGTACTCGGTGCGCGCTGGCGCGCCGCAACATGAGGTGCAGACCAACAAGGCGCTGGCCCGCTGGCTGGCGCACATTCTCGGGCTCAATTTTGGGGGCAGCTACGACCCGGAAAAACACCGCGGTCGTGACCTTTACTGGCTGCCGACGCAAACCCTTGTCGGTGCCAGACAGGCACAGGCCTTGGGCATCAAAAGCGCGGACGACTTGTGGGGTGGATTCGTCGAACACGATTTCATCTGCACCAAAGCCATCAGCCATGGCTTGCGCAGCCATCTGGCCTACGCGCCTCAAGGCTGGGCGCCGCTGTTCTCCGAACGCGTACGTGACGTGGTGCTCGATGGCCTGACCGTGTTCGCCCTGGAAGACGCGCGGCCTGCTGCCGAGCATTTGCTGTACAGCGGGCCGATCCGTCTGAAGCCGATTCACGCCTGTGCCGGTCGCGGCCAGGAAGTTATCAACAGCCTCGACGCGTTCGATGAAGTGCTCGCCCGTACGGAGGCAGCCCGGTTGTTTCGCGACGGTGTAGTGCTGGAGCAGGACTTGAGCAAGGTCTTCACCCACAGCGTCGGCCAGTCATTCATCGGCGGCAAGGTGTTGAGCTACTGCGGTGATCAATACTTGACCAAGGACGCTCACGGCGAAGACGTCTACGGCGGCTCGAATCTGCTGGTGGTGCAGGGCGGTTACGCAGAGCTGCTGGCGCTGGAGTTGCCGGACGAAGTCCGTCTGGCCATCGAGCAGGCGCAGATTTTCGACCGGGCGGCAGATGAGGCCTATCCGGATTTCTACGCCTCACGGCGCAACTACGACATTGCCCAGGGCCTGGACAGCAATGGCAAACCCCGCAGCGGTGTGCTCGAACAATCCTGGCGCATGGGCGGTGCCAGCAGTGCGGAACTGGCCGCGCTGCAAAGCTTCGTCAATGATCCGCAGATGCCGGCGATCCGTGTGTCGACAGTGGAAACCTACAGCGATCAAAGTCTGCCGGCAGATGCCATCGAAATCTACCGCGGGCCGGCCGAGAACAGTGACTTTCTCCTCAAATACGTAACGGTCAAATCCTATGACGGCTAGAAGCGAAAGCATTCAGATCGACATTGATGACGAACAGATGAGCGGGACGTTTCTCAGTCCCAAGTCGAAAGTCCCGGGGGTGTTGTTTGTCCACGGTTGGGGCGGTAGCCAGGAGCGTGATCTTGAGCGCGCCAAGGGCATCGCCGGGCTTGGCTGCGTATGCCTGACCTTCGACCTGCGCGGCCATACCGGCGGCACCGGCATTCCGCTGACCCGGGTGACGCGCGAAGACAACCTGCGCGACCTCCTCGCGGCCTATGATCGTCTGCTCGCGCACCCGGCGCTCGATACTTCGGCGATTGCGGTGGTCGGCACCAGTTATGGCGGTTATCTCGCCTCGATCCTTACTTCATTGCGCCCGGTGCGCTGGTTGGCGCTGCGGGTGCCGGCGCTGTATCGCGACGAGCAATGGCACACGCCCAAGCGTGATCTGGACAAGGCGGATCTGCGTGATTATCGGAGCACGCTGGTGCGTGCCGATACCAATCGTGCGCTGCATGCCTGCTCACAATTCACGGGGGATGTATTGCTGGTGGAATCGGAAATCGATGATTACGTGCCTCACGCGGCGATCATGAGTTACCGCGCGGCGTGTCAGCAGACGCATTCGCTGACGCACCGGATCATCGACGGCGCCGACCATGCGTTGAGCGAGCCGGTTTCGCAGCAGGCCTACACTTCGATTCTGGTGGACTGGATAACCGAGATGGTGGTCGGTGAGCGCTTGAGCATTATTCAGTCCTCATGAACGGTGGTGTCCTCTCGGGCGCCTTCGCGAGCAAGCCCGCTCCCACAGGTTGTACGTATTCCAAATGTGGGAGCGGGCTTGCTCGCGAAGAGGCCGGCAGCCTCACAGCAAATTCAGGAAGGTTTCCTCTCGATCCGCAACGCCTTGGCCTTCGCCTCTACCAGCAGATACATCACCACCGTGATCAACAACGGTAGCAGAAAATAAATCGCCCGGTACGCCAGCAACCCCGCCACCAGACTCCCGCGTGAAACCTCGTGTTGCAGCAGCGCGACGAACACCGCTTCCAGCACCCCGAGCCCTGCGGGAATGTGCGTGATAACCCCGGCAATTGCACTGATCAACAGCACGCCAAGCACCAGCGGGTAGTCCAGCTTGCCTGGCAGCAGAGTGAATATCACCGCCGCCATCAGCGACCAGTTCAACGCGCCGAGCAGCAATTGCAGGACGGCCATGCGCAGTGACGGCAGGTTGATTTCCACCCCGCGAACCGACCATTCGCGACGCCTCGAGAATCGGCACGCGACGAGATAACCGGCACTCAACAGCAACAACAGCATGCCGATGCCCTGCAACGCATCGCTGCTGACTTTCCAGCCCGGCGGCATGCTCACCAGGCCACTGCTGAACACCGCGCCGGCAATCGTCATGTAGCCGAACCAGTTGGTCGCCAGGCTCAGGCCGAGGATTTTGGCGATGTTGCCTTTGCTCACACCCAGGCGCGAATACAGCCGATAGCGCATGGCAATACCGCCGACCCAGGCGCTGAGATTGAGGTTGAAGGCATAGCTGATGATCCCCACCGGGAGGATCTGTTTCCAGGTCAGGTCCTGGCGAATGTAGGTGCGTCCGATCAGGTCGAAACTGGCGTACACCAGAAAGCTCAGCAAGGTCAGGCTGGCGGCGATGAACAGCGTGCGCACCTTGGACTCGGTCAAGGTCTGCAGCACTTCCGCCCATTCGATGCGCGTGGCGAACAGCGTCAACAGAGCGATCAACGCGATGAAGAACAGCAAGGTCAGCGGGCGTTTCCAGCGATGCCATCGCGAGTGCGTGGCCGGCGCCGATTGCGCATGGGAATGGCTCATGGCGTGCCACCTCGAAACGGCTTGAGCCGCGGTTTATGTGCCGGCAACCAACCAGCCATCGCCGGGAAATGCCGCAGGAAGTGGAACACCAGAAACCCCACGGTCATGTGCCAGATCCGCCCGCGCGGGGACATGCCCGGGTCCATGGTTTTGCAGTGGTTCCGGCTCAGGTCTTCGAGGCGCTGGAACAAATGCTGATTGAACGCCCGATCGCGGATCAGCACGTTGGCTTCCAGGTTCAGCGACAGGCTCAGCGGGTCGAGATTGCTCGAGCCGACCGTGCTCCATTCCTCGTCCACCAGCGCGACTTTGCCGTGCAGCGGACGCTGGCAATATTCGTGAATCTGCACGCCGGCCTTGAGCAGGTAGTCGTAGGTCATGCGCGCCGCCAGTTTCGCCACCAGCATGTCCGGCTGGCCTTGCAGGATCAGCCGCACCTCGACGCCACGGCGTGCGGCATTGCGGATCTCGCGCAGCAGGCGGTAGCCGGGGAAGAAGTAGGCGTTGGCGATCACCACCCGGCGTTTGGCCCGGCGCAGTACCTGCAAGTACACATCTTCGATATCGGTGTGATGCTGATCATTGTCGCGAAACACCAGACGCACCTGACCGTCGTGGTCGCTGAAGGCCATTTCTGCGCGACGCTGGCGCCGACGCTGCCACCAGAACCGTGCGCGTCCCGGACGACCGCTTTGCAGCAGCGCGAAATGATGGATGTCAGCGACTGCCGGCCCCTGAACCTGCACCGCATAATCCTGTTTCGCCTCGGGGCCGAAATCGGCCAGGTGATCGCCGGAAAAATTGATCCCGCCAATGAATGCGATCAGTCCGTCGACCACCACGATCTTGCGGTGCAGGCGGCGGAACCAGTTGGTGCGAAAGCCCAGGTGTTTGGGCGCCGGATCAAACATCTGCAGGTGTACACCGGCGTCGCTCAATGCCGCGAGATAACCGGTGCTCAACTCGCCACAACCGAAGCCGTCGAGGCTGACGGTGGTGCGCACGCCGCGTCGGGCGGCGTCGATCAGAATTTGCTGCAGTTCCTCGCCGACCTTGTCCTCGAAAACGATGAAGGTCTCCAGCAGGATTTCACTCTTCGCCGCACGCAGGGCATCGAACACCCGGGGGAAATATTCCTCGCCGTTTTCCAGCAACTCGACGCGGTTGTTACCTTGCCAGCTGTACTCGACATCGACATGGCCGGGTTCGCGTATCGGCGGGGTGATGCTGATCGGTTCCACGGTGGATTTCTCCAGCGGCGCGCTGCTCATAACTCGATCTCCACCGACAGCGGTGCATGGTCGGAAAGGTGGGACCAGGGCCGGTTTGCCAGAACTGTCGGCTGGCGGGTCTTGAGGTTGCGCACGTAAATGCGGTCCAGGCGCAGGGTTGGCAGGCGCGCCGGAAAGCTGCGCGCCGGTTTGCCGTGATGCTCGGCGAACACCTCGCGCAGACCGCAGGGTTTGAGCAACGCATCGGCGCGCTGGCGCCAGTCGTTGAAGTCACCGGCGACGATCACCGGCGCATCATCCGGCAGTTCCGCCAGACGCTGACCGAGCAACTTCAGTTGCGCATTGCGATGGCTTTCGCGCAGGCCCAGATGCACGCAGATCGCATGCACCTCGACACCATCGCCGGGCAGGCGCAACACGCAATGCAAGAGGCCGCGGTTTTCATGGCCGCTGATCGAGACGTCGAGGTTGTCGTGGCGGATGATCTGGAATTTTGACAGCAGCGCATTGCCGTGATCGCCCTCCGGGTACACCGCGTTGCGCCCGTAGGCGAATTGCGGCCAGAGGCTGTCGGCGAGGAACTCGTACTGCGGCATCGTCGGCCAGTTGCTGTAGTGCTTGGGATGGTGCTCGTGGGTGCCGTGGACTTCCTGCAGAAACACCACGTCGGCGGCCACGCTGCGCACCGCTTCGCGCAACTCCGGGAGGATGAAGCGTCGATTGAGGGCGGTGAAGCCCTTGTGCGTGTTGACCGTCAGTACGGTGAAACTGCGCACTGACGGTGCGATCACCGAGCCTTCATCGGTGAAGCCCACCGGCTCTGGAATACTCATGTCAGCACCCCTTCGCCAGCGGGTTCGCCGGGGGTGGTCGCGAGGTGTTTGTCGAGGTCGAAACGCTGCAGCAGATGGCGGGCGTCGTAAGGGGCGCGGACTTTGATGTCGTTGTCGAAATAGCAGAACACTTCGCGGGATTTACGCGCCCGAGGCTTGAGGCGCGGGGCGATCAGGTGCGCATCGCCCGGCTGTCGACCGTGATGCCAGGCATCGATGCGTTCAGCCCAGTCGTTCAGCGCGGAGTCGGTGTAGCCGCTGGCATAAAGTTCTTCGGCCCCGTGCAGGCGCAGGTAGACGAAATCGCTGGTGAGGTCTTCGCGGTACGGCCACTTGCCGGCGGTGTCGGCGATCACCAGGGCGGTGTTGTAGCGTTTCAACAACCGAATGAAGTCGGGATCGATGAAGGTGTCATTGCGCACTTCCACGGCATGGCGCAGCGGCTTTTTGCGCCAGGCTTTGAGGCTGGCATGACCATGCAGGTGGGCGTCGTGCTGACGGGCGAGGGCGGCTGCGGCCTCAGTGTCGTGGGGCAACAATGACAAGAAGTGTTCGAAACGCTCGGGGTCGAATTTGAAGTTTGGCGGAAACTGCCAGAGGATCGGCCCGAGCTTTTCCTTGAGCTCCAGCACCCCGGAGGCGAAGAAATTCGCCAGCGGTTTTTCGATCTCGCGCAAGCGCCGGATGTGCGTGATGAAACGCGGCGCCTTGACGCTGAACACGAAGTCGTCGGGCGTTTCGGCGTACCACTGGGCGTAACGTTCGGGCCGTTGCAGGGCGTAGAACGATCCATTGATTTCGATGCTGTTGACCGCCCGTGAAGCGAACTGCAATTCGCGTTTCTGGGTCAGTCCTTTCGGGTAGAAATCCCCGCGCCACGGAGCGTAGCGCCAGCCGGAAATACCGATGTGAATCGTTGCCATGCCGCCCTCCCGTTGTCAGTCCTCGTGTTGCCTGTGTCTTTTGATGACTGTGGGCGGTTCGGGAAAGTTTCGATGGCGTTACGGACGGTACACATTCTGCAAAAAGCACGGATCGCAATGTGGGAGGGGGCTTGCTCCCGAAAGCGGTGGTTCAGTCGCCATCGATGCTGACTGACCCTCCGCTTTCGGGAGCAAGCCCCCTCCCACAGGGTTACTCAGTGACCCGTGAATACTCGGCCTTGAGCCGGTTCGGCATAGGTCGGGCCGAGGCGATCCAGGCGACCGCTCCAAGCAGTCAGTGCCAACGCCACCAACACCACCAGTCCACCAATCCACGCCGTATGAATCAGGCCAACGTGCTCGACGATCAGGCCGCCGCCCCACGCGCCGCCAGCAATCCCCAGGTTGAACGCCGCGATGTTCAGTCCCGATGCCACGTCCACCGCCTGCGGTGTGTGATGTTCAGCCTGACGCACCACATACACCTGCAGCCCCGGCACGTTGCCGAACGCCACTGCGCCCCACACCAGCACCGTGGCTAGCGCCAGCCATGGATTGGCGGCGGTGAAGGTCAGCACGAACAGCACAGCGGCGAGCAGGGCGAAGATGATTTTCAGGGCGCTGATCGGTCCGCGTTTGTCCGCCAGTTTGCCGCCCCAGAGGTTGCCGACCGCCACCGACACGCCGTACACCAGCAACACCAGGCTGACGGTGCCGGCGCTGAAGCCGGAGATGTCCTGAAGGATCGGCGCGAGGAAGGTGAAGGCGATGAACGAGCCGCCGTAACCGATGGCGGTCATGGCATACACCAGCAACAGGCGCGGTTGTTTCAGCACTTGCAGTTGTTGCAGCAAGGATGCCGGTTTGCTGTGGGCGATGTTGTGCGGCACATACAGCAGACTGCCGATGAAGGCGATCACACCCAGCGCCGAGACGGCGAGGAAGGTTTCGCGCCAGCCGAAATGCTGACCGATGAACGTGCCCAGCGGCACGCCAGTGACCAGGGCCACGGTGAGGCCGGTGAACATGATCGCAATCGCGCTGGCGGCTTTTTCCTTGGGCACCAGGCTGGTGGCGATGGTCGAGCCGATGGAGAAGAACACCCGGTGACGATCCGTGCCAGCACCAGCGATTCATAACTCGGCGCCATCCACGCCAGCAGGTTGCCGAGGGTGAACAACACCATCAGCGATAGCAGCAACAGTTTGCGCGGGACCTTGCCGGTGAGGGCGGTCAGCACCGGCGCGCCAATGGCAACGCCCAGCGCATACAGACTGACCAACAGCCCGGCGGACGGCAGGCTGACACCGAGATCGGCGCCAATGGTGGGCAACAGGCCAACGATGACGAACTCGGTCGTCCCGATGGCGAATGCGCTGAGCGTCAGCGCGAGCAAGGCAATGGGCATGACAGCACTCCGGTAGAGGTTTGAGTGGAGCGCAGTGTCGAGGTTTGGGTTGTGCGGAAAAATACGGGGGTGGGCATTTGATATTTGCCTTGCGCGCAAAGATCGCAATACCAGAAGCTCATCAATTTATGAAAGGTCCTTGGGGGAGGGCTTTTGTGGTGAGGGGATTTATCCCCGACCGGCTGCGCAGCAGTCGAAAACCCAGCCAATTCGCTCTGACAGGAAGTAGGGGATTCAGGTTTGGAGCCGCTTCGCCGCCCATCGGGGATCCCCTCGCCACAGGGCGAGAGGGGTTTCAAAAGTGGCATTCAGCTGAGAGGGAGGGTTATTCAGGCAAAAACCGAACTTGTCCGCCATTCACCGATCAGTTCCTTACAGGTTCAGCCAACGGAGAACGGAGTTTTGATCAAGTTATGGATCGCCATTCTGCTGGGAGCACTGTTATTTCTCGGCGCCAGTGAACTGGAGGCCGCAGCGCTGCCCGGCGTGCCGGCCGCTGCCACCAAGGCCGCCAAACCCGAGCCGATTGTGCAGGGCGGTCTGCTCGGCGCGATCAGTTCGAGCATCGACGAGGTGCAGGACAAACTCGATCTCAACGAACACCTGGTCGACGCCTGGCGTCTGCGTGCCGACCGTGCGGCGGACGAGGTCGACAAGTTGGTCAACCAGCCGTCGGACCGCTCGGGCTGGAGCATCGCCGGGGATTTCCTGATGTTGTCCGGGGTGTGGCTTGGCGCCTTTGCGCTGCTCACGGTACTCGGCAGCCTGCTGGCCAAACGCCTGCGCGAAGGTCGTTGGCTGCGCCCCCGCCAGCGCAGCCAGGACCTGCTCGGCTATCTGCTGCCGTACACGCTGCCGGCGCTGATCTGTCTGCCGTTGACGCTGTACGTCAGCCACTTTCTGCAAGCCTCGGTTGGGCGAGCGCTGGCGCTGTGTCTGGCGTATGCCACCAGCAGCGGCATTTTCTCCACCTCGATGTTGTTGTGCGTGGTGGTGATGTTCAACGTCGGCCACAAACGGCCCGCCGCGCGGATCATCCGCGACTACTGCCCGAAACCGCTGTTCCTGATCGGCTTCCTCGCCGCCCTCAGTGACGCGTTGACCAGCCCGCAGATCGCCCGCCAACTGGGCGGCAACATCACCAGCAGCATCGCCGTGTTCACCGGGCTGATCGCCTCGATCATTTTCGGCCTGCTGGTGATCCGCCTGCGCCGTCCGGTAGCGCACCTGATCCGTAACCGACCGCTGACGCAGCGCCTGAAACAACCGTCGCTGCAGGAGTCGCTGCGGATTTTTTCCGGGCTCTGGTACTGGCCGATCGTGCTGATGGTGCTGGTCTCGGCGGTCAATCTGATCGGTATCGGCGAGGACAATCAGAAAGCCTTGCGCTGTGCGTTGTTCACCACGGTGTTGCTGATCGGCACAGTGTTTCTCAGCACCATCCTCCAGCACGTGTTCAAGTCGCGAAAGGCCGAAGCGATCCAGCGCAGCAGCGCCTACAAGGAACGTTTTCTCAGCCTGTTGCACGCCTTGCTGCGGATCGTCATTGCGATTGCCTTCATCGATGTTCTCGGGCGGATCTGGGGCATTTCGCTGCTCGATTTCGCCCAGAGCAGTGCGGTCGGCCGGGCGATCAGCAACGCGCTGGGCAGCATTGGCTTGATCTTCCTCGTCACGTGGCTGTTGTGGGTGGTGCTCGACACGGCGATTCAGGAAGCGCTGAAACCACCGGTCAGTAAACGCTCGTCACGTCAGCCCAGCACCCGGGTGAAAACCATCCTGCCGCTGCTGCGCAACGCGATCAAAATCATCCTGGTGGTGATCTGCGCGATCACCACCATGGCCAACCTGGGGATCAACGTCGCGCCGTTGCTGGCCGGCGCCGGGGTGGTCGGTCTGGCGATCGGTTTCGGTTCACAGCAACTGGTACAGGACGTGATCACCGGGCTGTTCATCATTATCGAAGACACCCTGTCGATCGGCGACTGGGTGGTACTCGATTCCGGGCACGCCGGCACGGTCGAGGGCCTGACCATTCGCACCCTGCGCCTGCGCGACGGCAAGGGCTTCGTGCACTCGGTGCCGTTCGGTCAGATCAAGGCGGTCACCAACCAGTCACGGCAGTTTGCCTACGCGTTTTTCTCGGTGCAGTTCACTTACGACACCGATGTCGACAAGGCCATCGAACTGATCCGCGAGACCGGCGATTCGATCCGCGAAGACCCGTTCCTCAAGTACAACCTGCAAGGGCCGCTGGACGTCTTCGGGGTGGACAGGATGGACTTGAACGGCGTGGTGCTGACGGCGCAGTTTCGTACCGTGTCGGGTGGGCAATATGCGGTGAGCCGGGCGTTCAACCAGCGTTTGAAAAAGCTTGTGGATAACAGCCCTGTGGTGCATTTCGCGCAGACTTATCCACAGCAGGTTTTGTTGCCCAAGCGGCAGGGTGAGGGGGAGTTGGTGGCGAGCGAGGTGCCGCAACGGTCGAGTACCTGACTGCTGGATTTTGTGGCGCGATTTGCCGGCCTCTTCGCGGGCAAGCCCGCTCCCACAAGGTTCTGGGTGATGCGGAAATAGGAGGCACACCAAAAATCACTGTGGGAGCGGGCTTGCCCGCGAAGAGGCCAGACCTGTGGACATCAATGCCGGATCAGCTTGCTGCGCACCTGTTCCATGGCAAGCTGATCCAGCTCTGTCCAGAAAACCTGCTTGCCGGCAATCTCCGCCGCCGCCGGCAGACCATCGCGATACACCAGCCGATTGCTCGCCAGCGCCGGCACTTTCGCCCCCGGCAACAGCGTCCCGGCCAGATTCAGCGGATCTACCCCGCACACCGCGATCAAACTGCCGTCATGCGGCTGTCGCCGTACTTCACGCAGCAGCGGAATCGCCTCCGGCAAGGCAAATTGCTCACCCGCAAGACCACTGACAAACCGTCCGCCGCGAATCTCGCCGCGGGCCTCCAGTCGATGGAATGTGCGCAGCAATTCGCGCCAGCTCGGTAGCCAGTCCGCTTCGCGTTCCAGCAGGCGCCAGAACACCACGCCGTAGCGCCGCAGCAAGGTCATGGCAACGTGCTCAAGGGTTTCCGGCGAAGGCGTCGGGCTGTTCTCCACCAGTGGCCCTCGGCGCAACAATGCCCAGCGCCCGGCATCGTCCATACCACCGACAAACGCCCCGCGCCCGCGACGACTGCTGCGTTGCTGGCGCTTGCTCGCCGGGGTGATCAGCGCGCGCAGGCCGGCGAAGCTGTCGGCGTTCACCAGACCGGCGCCCACCAGCTCCTGCAGGGCGATTTCCAGCTCGGTGCGCAGCAGGTGCGCCTCATAGATCAACTCATCGAAAAACAGCGCGCCGTGCTGACTCAGCGCTTCGTAGACCTTTTGAGTTTTCGGTGACAGTTCGCTGATGGGCGTCTGCTCGGCCAGCGCGCTCCACATCCCGACCTGACTGCGTGGCAGCAGCACAATCGGCGTACTGCGCAGGGCCGTGCCACTGACTTTCTGCCGGGCGCTGAGCCGCGTCCACACCAGTTTGCCGTTGCGGCACAGGTCATCCAGCCAGCTCGGTGAATAGTCCTTGAGTCGCGCCGGGAGAAGGTCGCTGTCCCACGCCGAGGCTGCCGCCGGGTAGCCTTCGAACTGGCCGACAATCGCTGGCAACACCGCGCTGCCCTGGCCGCGCGTGGCGCTGGACAGGTGCTGCCAGTCGAACAGAAAGCGCATGAAATCCTGCAACGCCACCGGTTCGATTTCCCGGCGCAAACGCTTGACCGTGTAACGATGGATGCGCGCGAGCAGATGCCGTTCGCACCATTCTTCAACCGCCACGCCCGGGGTGAAATGACCGCGTAGCACATAGCCTTCGCGCTCCAGCTGCGCGAGGGCTTGCGTGACTTGCGCAGTGGGCAGCGCCAGCGGTTCGGCAATCGCGGGGAGCGGCAGCGGGCCAAACGCGCCGAGCCGTGCGCGGATCACTTCGACCAGTGCGTCATCGAACGTCCATGGGTCGTTGAAACCGGGCAAGGCCTCCTGCTGCGGTTGCAGCGTGGCCTGTGGATGAAGCGCCAGCAGACAGGTCAGGCGTTCTCGGGCCAGCCACAACGAGCTAGGCTGTTGATGTGTAGTGACTGTGAGGCCGTCTTCGCGAGCAGGCTCGCTCCCACAGTTGACTGTGTTCCAACTGGCGGAACGCGGTTGAATGTGGGAGCGAGCCTGCTCGCGAAGCTTTTCTTTTGCCGTTACTGGCGGAACGGCCAAGCGGCAGGCGCGACCGCTCGCAGTCAGCGCGTCAAGCCATTCGCGCCAGTGTTCGCCAGCCTGAACTTCAAGGTCGCTGATGCACGCCAGGCTCATCAGCGCCTCGTGCATTTCATCGATGTTGGCCGGTGTCGGCCACGCCTCTTCACGCACGGCGCTGATGGCGTCGGCATCCAGCGCGCCGAGATCATCGGTGGATTGCGGATCGCTCCAGCGCCGGTTGATCACCGCTTGGGTGCGGCGTTCTTCCAGCGGTGCGTCGTCGAGAAAGGTGTACGGTCGCGCGCTGAGAATTTCTGCGGCCAGCGGTGACGGCGCCGGCAGATCGCGGCTGAGCAAACGCACCTCGCCATGCTCCATGCGCCGCAGCAGCGCCAGCCAGCCTTCGCTGTCCATAGCCTCGTGCAGGCAATCGTCGAGGGTTTGTTCTACCAGCGGATGGTCGGGGATTTCCCGCTCGCCGGCGAGGTTTTCCAGGCAGGCGATCTGATCGGGAAACACGCTGGCGATCAGGTCTTCGCTCTTCATCCGCTGCAACTGTGGGGCGACTTTACGGCCGCCGGTAAAACGCGGCAACGCCAGCGCCACCCCGGCATTCCAGCGCCAGCGCACACCGAACAACGGTGCGTCGAGAATCGCTTGAATCAGAATGTGCTCGGCGCTGTTGCTGTGCAGGTAACGCCAGACGTCATCGAGTTCGAAACTGTGGCTGGTGGACAGCGACAGGACGATCGCGTCTTCACTGGCGGCAGCCTGCAACTCGAAATTGAAGGTGCGACAGAAACGCTTGCGCAGGGCCAGGCCCCAGGCGCGGTTGATGCGGCTGCCGAACGGCGAATGGATGATCAACTGGGTGCCGCCGGACTCGTCGAAAAACCGCTCCATCAGCAGCGTGTTCTGTGAGGGCAGGGCGCCGAGGGTCAGGCGTGCGCGGGCGAGGTAGTCCACCAGTTGTTCGGCGCTGGCGCGGTTCAGGCCGAGGGTTTCGGTCAGCCAGTCTAGTGCCGGTTGCAGATTGCCGGGGCGGGCGCCGAGTAACTCGTCGAGGGTCGCTTGCAGGCGCGCCACCGCCGAGGACAATTCATCGCTGCGCCCCGGTGCTTCGCCGAGCCAGAACGGAATGGTCGGCGGCTGACCCTGGGCATCCTCGACCCGCACCTTGCCGGTTTCCACCCGCAGGATTCGGTAGGAGGTATTGCCGAGCTGGAACACATCGCCAGCGATGCTTTCCACGGCAAAGTCTTCGTTGACGCTGCCGATGTTCAGGCCTTGCGGTTCCAGCAGCACGCTGTAGTCGGCGTTGTCCGGGATGGTGCCGCCGCTGGTCACGGCGGTCAGTTGTGCGCCGCGGCGGCCACGCAGGGTGGCGCTGACGGCGTCGCGATGCAGATAGGCGCTACGGATACCCTGACGGCCGTTGTAGCCTTCGGCGAGCATCGTCAGTAGCGCCTGATAGTGTTTTTCGTCGAGGTGGCGATAGGGCGAGGCTTTGCGCAATAGCGCCAGCAGCGCGTCTTCCGCCCATTCCTGGCAACTGACTTCGGCGATGATCTGCTGCGCCAGTACATCCAGCGGCGCTTCGGGAATGTGCAGGATGTCGAGTTCGCCACGGCGCACGCAGTCGAGCAGGGCAGCACATTCGATCAGGTCGTCACGGGTGGTGGCGAACAACCGGCCTTTGGGCGTGCCGCCGACCTGGTGCCCGGAGCGCCCCACTCTTTGCAGAAACCCGGCAATCGAACGCGGCGAGGCGATCTGACAGACCAGGTCGACTTCGCCGATATCGATGCCCAGTTCCAGCGAGGCGGTGGCGATCAGCACTTGCAGCTCGCCGCGCTTGAGCCGCTGTTCAGCGTCGAGGCGGAACTCCTTGGCCAGACTGCCGTGGTGCGCCGCTACCGCGTGTTTGCCCAGACGCTCGCTGAGGTGTCGGCTCAAGCGCTCGGCCAGCCGCCGGGTGTTGACGAAAATCAGCGTGGTGCGGTGCTCGTGGGCCAACTCGGCGAGGCGGTCGTAAACCAATTCCCAAACATCGTTGGCCATCACTGCCGACAATGGCACCGGCGGCACTTCAATGCCCAGGTCCCGAGGGCGGGCATGGCCGATGTCGATGATCTCGCAGGGGCGATCATGGCCGACGAGAAATTGCGCCACGGCTTCGACCGGTTTCTGTGTGGCGGACAGGCCGATGCGAGTCAGTGGTTCGGCGCACAGCGCTTGCAGTCGCTCAAGGCTCAGGGCCAGGTGACTGCCGCGCTTGCCGGCGGCCATGGCGTGGATTTCGTCGACGATCACCGTGCGCGTGGTGCCGAGCATTTTGCGCCCGGATTCGGAGCCGAGCAGCACGTACAGCGATTCCGGGGTGGTCACCAGAATGTGTGGTGCGCTTTTGCGCATGGCGGCGCGTTCTTTTTGCGGGGTGTCGCCGGTGCGTACCGCCGTGGTGATCTGCAGTTCCGGCAGGCCCATCTGACGCAACTGATCGGTGATCCCCGCCAGCGGGTTCTGCAGATTGATGCGGATATCGTTGGACAACGCCTTGAGCGGCGAAACGTAGACCACCAGGGTTTCGTCCGGCAGCCCGTCGGGGTTTTCGAGGCCACGGTGGACGAGGTCGTCGAGCACCGCGAGAAACGCGGTGAGGGTTTTACCGGAGCCGGTGGGCGCGGCGATCAGCGTCGAGCGGCGCAGACGGATCAACGGCCATGCGCGGGCCTGAGCGGCGGTGACCGTCGGGAAGGTGCTGCTGAACCAGGCGCTGACGGCGGGGTGAAAGCCTGCCAGGGCCGCGTCCGTGGGGATGGGCAGATTCATGCTTAAGTTATGCGGGTGGGGGCGGCAAGATGCAAGTACCGCTGGGGATCTCCAGTGGTTGGCAGGGCTTCATCGCGAGCAGGCTCACGCCTACAGCTGATCGCATTTCCCTGTAGGAGTGAGCCTGCTCGTGGTGGGGACAGTTGATTCAGCACAATTCCCGGCGATCTACACTTTACGGGTGACGGTTGCGCACTAAACCCGCAAAATGCAACGATTCCGGCAATTATCGACGACGCTGTCACAAACACCGTCGTTAAAGCCATCGTTCCAATCAGACTGGGCCTGCTGACTCTATGCGAATGCGCCTTATGTTACTGGGCGGCGGAAATGCCCTTGGGCAGGCGCTGATTCGCCTCGGTGCGGAGGAAGACATCGGTTTCCTCGCCCCCCGCCCGCCAGAAGACGGCTGGGATGCCGCGAGCCTGACGCAACTGCTCGACGACACCCGTCCGGATGCGTTGATCAACCTCGCCTACTATTTCGACTGGTTTCAGGCCGAAACCGTCAGCGAAAGCCGTCTGGCCGGCCAGGAACGCGCGATCGAGCGGTTGGCCGAACTGTGCCAGCACCACAACATCATCCTCGTGCAGCCGTCCAGTTACCGGGTGTTCGACGGTTCGCGGGCGACCGCCTACAGCAAAAAAGAGGAGCCGGTGCCCTTGGGCCTGCGCGGTCAGGCGTTGTGGCGCATCGAACAAAGCGTTCGTGCTACTTGCCCGCAACACGTGCTGTTGCGCTTCGGCTGGCTGCTCGATGACAGCCCTGAGGGCACCCTCGGGCGCTTCCTCGCCCGCGCCGAACAACCGGATGAATTGCTGATGGCCGATGATCGCCGCGGTAATCCGACCCCGGTGGATGACGCGGCACGGGTGATCATTTCGGTGCTCAAGCAACTCGATTGCGCGGCGCCGCTGTGGGGCACTTACCATTACGCCGGCCATGAGGCGACCACACCGCTGGCGTTGGGGCAGGCGATTCTGACCGAAGCTCGCAATTTGCATCAGCTGGCGATCGAAGCCCCGACCGCCCAGGCACATGCCGCGCGGCCGGACGCCGCTGAGGAGCCGCAACACGCGGTGCTTGCCTGTAAAAAAATTCTGCACACTTTCGGGATCAAGCCTCGCGCCTGGCGCGCGGCGCTCCCGGCTTTACTGGATAGGTTTTATCGTCATGGCTGAAGGCCCTGTTTTAATCACCGGCGGCGCCGGTTTCATCGGCTCGCACCTGACGGATGCGTTGCTCGCCGCGGGCCATTCGGTGCGGATTCTCGATGATCTGTCGACCGGCAAACGTACCAACCTGCCACTGGCGAACCCGAAGGTAGAGCTGATCGTCGGTGACGTCGCCGATGCCGCGCTGGTCGCGCAGGCCATGCAAGGTTGCAGCGCGGTGGCGCATCTGGCGGCGGTGGCCTCGGTCCAGGCTTCGGTGGACGACCCGGTGAAGACTCACCAGAGCAATTTCATCGGCACCCTGAATGTCTGCGAAGCCATGCGCCAGGCCGGGGTGAAGCGTGTGCTGTTCGCTTCCAGCGCTGCCGTTTACGGCAACAACGGTGAAGGCGAGTCGATCGACGAGGACACGCCGAAAGCCCCGCTGACCCCGTATGCCTCGGACAAACTGGCCGGCGAACATTACTTCGATTTCTACCGCCGCCAGCACGCTCTGGAGCCGGTGATCTTCCGCTTCTTCAACATCTTCGGCCCACGCCAGGATCCGTCCTCGCCGTATTCCGGGGTCATCAGCATTTTCAGTGAGCGGGCGCAGAAAGGCTTGCCGATCACAGTGTTCGGCGATGGTGAGCAGACACGTGATTTTCTCTACGTCGAGGATCTGGTGGACCTGCTGGTGCAGGCCATCGACAAGCCTGAGGTGGAAGTCGGCGCGGTGAACGTGGGCTGGAATCAGGCGACCAATCTCAAGCAGATGCTGGCCGAACTGGAAAAGGTCGTCGGCGAACTTCCGCCGATCAGCTACGGCCCGGCACGTTCCGGCGACATCCGCCATTCTCGGGCGAACAACCGCCGTTTGCTCGAACGCTTCGAGCTGCCGGCGCAGACACCGATGAGCGTCGGACTGGCGCGGTTGCTGGGCAAATAGGTTTATTGCAGACATGAAAAAGGCGCCTTTTTACAGGCGCCTTTTTCACGGCCGGAATATGTCGTTATCCCTGTGGCGAGGGGATTTATCCCCGATCGATCACATGATCGTCGTCAGTTCTAAGCCTGCTCACCCAAAGCCTCATTCACCACCACGTGAACGTTCTTTGTCGATCTGCCTTAGAACTTGTAGCCCAGACCCACCATGTACACAAATGGATCGACATCAACATTGACCTTGGCACGCGTGCCCGGCGCTACGGCGTTGTTCTCGACGGTGGCGCGGGTGTCGATGTCGATGTAGCGCACCTGGGCGTTGAGCATGATGTTGTCGGTCAGCATGTAGTCGGCGCCGACCTGCCAGGCCAGACCCCAGGAGTTTTTCGCCTTGAAGTTGCTGAAGCCGTTGGACTGGGCTTCGCTGCCGACGTGCTCGTCGTAGATCCAGGTGTAGTTGATGCCGCCGCCGATGTACGGCTGGAACGGCGACTTCGCATCCAGCGGGTAGTACACGACGCTGAGGGTTGGCGGCAGGTGTTTCAGGGTGCCGAGTTTGCCGTTGGCGGCTGGCAGCGCGGTGCCTTTGAGTTTGACGTCATGCTCGAATGGCGAGGCGGCCAGCAACTCGATACCGATGTTGTTGGTCAGCATGTACGCGAAGTTCAGACCCAGTTGGGTGTCGCTGCTCATGGTCGCTTTGCCGCCCAGGTTTGCACCGCTCAACGGACCCTGATCGACCTTGACGCTGGAGCTGTCGGCCTTCGGGTTGACGGTGATCGCACCCGCGCGAACGATGATGTCGCCGGCTTCGTGGGCGTGGGCGAGCGGGGCTGCGAGCGCGAATGCAAACAGCGAAGCGCTGAGCAAGGACTTGTTCATGGGAGCTCCAAAAGGACGTTTAAAATGTCTGATGTCCTATGGTACGAAGCCAACTGATACGGTCTTTTGACTCAGCTCAATGAAACAGTGATGCCCCGTTTTTTTGTGGAACCTTTGTGGGCCCCTTCGCGAGCAGGCTCACTCCTGCATTTGGAATGCGTTCCCCTGTAGGAGTGAGCCTGCTCGCGATAGCCATTGATCCGGCAACTCAAAACCTCCGGGTATTACTCCGGCAGCTCATACACATAAATCTTGTCTGCCGCCATCTGATACCCGGCATCGGCCAGCTCGCTGGTGGACGCCTTGACCTGCAACGGTCCCTCGACCCAGTACGGCTGATACAGCTCGTCGAGCTTTACGCCGACTTCGCTTTTCACGTGAACGATCTGGTTCGACGGCGGTGGCGGCACGTGGATGCAGGCGCCGAAGTACGGCACCAGCAGGAAGTCCGTGGTGCGCCCCTCTTCGTTGACCTCCAGCGGCACGATGTAGCCCGGCAGGCGGATGTTCTGCCCGTCGAGGCTCTGCACCACTGGCGCATTGGGCAGATCCTGCTTGGCCGCTGGCGCGGATTCGGCCGAGAGCGCGTCACTCATCTTCGACATGTCGTGCAGAGGCGTCATGTTCGGCACTTCCGGCGCGGCGTCGGGCGGGATCATTTCCGACCAGGTCAGGTCTTTCGGCGCCGCTGCCCACACGGGCAGGGCAACCAGCAACAGCAGCGCAAGTACAGCGCGGGGCATGGTGAACATCCTCATAAACGGATCGACAGGCCATCAGCCAGGGATTGGCGATATGCACGCCAGGCCGGCACGCTGCCCATCAGCAGCGCGGCTGCCAGAATGCCACCGAGCAGCGTCCATTCATACTCGCTCGGCCACGCCAGCGGCAGATACAGCCCGTAATTGGCCTGCACGTAACCCTGCGCAGCGGCGATGCTGATGTACAGCAGCGCCACTCCGGCGATGACCCCGGTCAGCGCCAGGGCGAAGGCTTCCAGCACCAGCAGGCTTGCGATGTGCCACGGCCGCGCACCGACCGAACGCAGAATCGCCATCTCGCGGCGACGCTCGTTGAGGCTGGTGAGAATCGCCGTGAGCATGCCGATCAACCCGGTCAGCACCACGAACAGCGAGACCACGAACAGTGCTTTTTCAGCGGTGCTCATCAGGCTCCACAACTCCTGCAAAGCCACGCCCGGCAGGATCGCCAGCATCGGCTCACCTCGGTATTCATTGATCTCGCGTTGCAGGGCGAACGTGGAAATCTTGCTGTTGAGGCCGAGCATGAACGCGGTGATTGCCTGTGGCGTCAGGTCCATGTTGCGCGCCTGATCGGCACTGATCCGCCCGTTGCCCCGGGCCGGCACGCCGTTGTGCCAGTCGATGTGGATCGCCTCCATGCCGCCGAGGCTGATGTGCAGCGTGCGGTCCACCGGGGTGCCGGTGCGTTTGAGAATGCCGACCACGGTGAATGGTTTGTCGTCATGTTTGACCAGACTGATCGCCGCCACACCGTGGGCCAGCACCAGTTGGTCGCCGAGCTTGTAATGCAGCGCCTCGGCCACTTCGGCGCCGAGCACCACTTCGAACGGGTCGGTGGCAAACGCCCGGCCATCAGCCAGCTCCAGATGCTGCTGGCGGCCGTACTGGTAATGCTCGAAATACGCCTCGGTGGTGCCCATCACCCGGTAGCCACGATGTGAGTCGCCGAGGGACATCGGGATCGCCCACTTCACTTTCGGGTTGCTGGCGAAGTGTTCGAAGCTGTCCCAACGAATGTTGTTGGTCGCGTTGCCGATGCGGAACACCGAGTACAGCAGCAGGTTCACCGAGCCGGAGCGGGCGCCGACGATCAGGTCGGTGCCGCTGATGGTGCTGGCGAAACTGGCTTTGGCTTCGGTGCGCACGCGCTCGACGGCGAGCAGCAGACACACCGACAAGGCAATGGCGAACGCGGTGAGCAGGGCGGTGAAACGGCGGTTGGCCAGGCTGGCCATGGCCAGACGAAACAGATACATCTCAGACCTCGGCAGATATGGCGGCGCGATTGAGCTCGGCCAGGGACAGGTGACGATCGAACAGCGGCGCCAGACTTTGATCGTGGCTGACGAACAACAGGCTGGAACCGGCCTCGCGGCATTCGGCGAACAACAAACGGATGAAGTTTTCCCGGGCGTCGTAATCGAGGGCCGAGGTCGGTTCGTCGGCGATCACCAGTTCCGGTTGGCCGATCAAGGCGCGCGCGGCGGCGACCCGTTGCTGCTGACCGATCGACAGCGAGTCGGCGCGTCGACCGAGGATGCTTTCATCCTTCAGACCCAAGTGGGCGAGCAGGGTGGCCGCCGCCTGATCAACACTGCCGTGGCGTTGTTTCGCCCGTTCGGCACGCAGTTTCGAGAAGTGGCAGGGCAGCTCGACGTTCTCGCGCACCGAGAGAAACGGCAGCAGGTTGAACTGCTGGAAGATGTAGCCAGTGTGATCGACACGAAAGCGGTCGCGGGCGCCGGCACCGAGTTCGGTCAGCTCCTGGCCGAGCAGGCGAATGCTGCCGCGCCCGGGTTTCTGCACCCCGCCGAGGAGGCCGAGCAGGGTGGTCTTGCCACTGCCGCTGGGGCCTTTGAGGAACAGGGTTTCGCCCGGCTCCAGGCGGAACGCCGGGATGTCCAGCAGCGGCGGGTGACCGGGCCAGTTGAAGCCCAGGTCGGACAGTTCGATGAGTGCTTGGGTCATTTGAAACCGGTCGGATAGTTGAGTGGCCCTTGTGTAGGAGTGAGCCTGCTCGCGATGGCGGTGGGGCAGTCAGGATTTATTCGACTGACAGTCCGCTATCGCGAGCAGGCTCACTCCTACAGGGGATTTCCATAGGATTCAGAATTTCAGGGCAGCCGCCTTGGCCGTCACTTCCGTCCCTTGCTGGCCGCTCGGGCCGATCAGTTGTACCTGAATTTTCTGGGTCGCCGGGAAGGTATTGAAGATGTTCGCCAGATCCAGCGACTTCAGAGCACCCGGGGTCGCGCAGCTGAATTGATAGTGCGCGTGGATTTCGCTGTGATCGTGGTGATGCGCTTCACCGCCCTTGGCAGCTTCGTCGTGGTCATCATCGTCATGGTCGTCGGCATCCGGCTTGTCGCCGAACAGCGGGCTTTGCAGTTCCTGGCTGGTGACTTTGCAACCGGCGGCGGCTGGCAGGTTGAACAATGCCAGCGGGTTTTCCAGTTTGCTGCGGGCGGCAGCGACCTTGGCCTTGTCGGCGTCGGTGGTGGCGGCGTGTTCGAAGCCGACCAGGTTCATCGCCGGGCTTTCCAGTTCCAGCTCCAGGGTCTGGCCGTCGAGCGCAGCGTTCAGCCGGCCGACGCCATGTTCATGGGCGCCGAGGCTGCCGTGCTCGTGGTCATGATCGTGCTCATCGGCGGCGTGGGCGATGGCCAGCGGCAACAGGGCAAACGGCAAAGCGAGCAGCAGACGGCGCATGGCGATCTCCGGAAAGTAAAGTGAAGAGTTTGTTATGTAATCTTATAACGAAAGTGCGCAGAGTTTGCCCGTGCGCTCCGTTTTGCGCAAGGCATGACTGAGCACCGCCCGGGACAGATTCCGGGGCGGTGCGTCGATTGGAGGTCACGCTTTTAGAGTCAGAAGCCTGCGCCGGGATAGTCGAACCAGTAGCGTCCCGAGAGCACATGATTGATCAGATTTGCATCGAGTACGCTCGGGGCATCGCGAGTGAAACGCTGGCGCCAGGCCGGCAGCCACCAGTAATTGATGGCCGTCCCGCGCGGCAGAACCACCAGCTTCATCACCTCCCGATCAATGCTGTCCTTTGCGTAGAGTTGATGGCTGCGATCCATAAAACCCATGTACTGACTGATCGGCAACTGGAACATCAACGCCGTGGTGAAGATTTTCTCACTCTGACTGAACGCCGGACTTTGCAGGATCTGCAATGCTTCGCAAACATACGCCTGTGGTCGGCCGGCAATTTTCTGGCCTTCGGGAGTGGAGAGAACGTCGAAACGATCATCCATGTCCCGCCAGTCGGTGCGAGCGTTGCGATCGAAGTAGTCACGAATGAATACGCTGAGCGGCCCTTGTGCAGCGGCATTGTTCGCGCAGGATGAAAGGTCTACAGGCAAGCAGAGACGCCATGCCACGATCAGCAGAAGTGGGATTGCAAAAAGTATCCATAAAAGTCGTTTCATCGTGGCGTGCTGTGCTTGTACCGTCGGAAAATGGTGAAGTCATGGTCATCGGGTACCGCATTGCCCGAGGCATTTCGAAAACCGGCGTCATTGACTTCGATTTTGTCCCAGCCTGCGGAAATACAGACGCCATTAGTGAGTACGAAGCCGACGTGACCGCTGGCGTTAGAGTAGGTGACAGCATACGCACCGATATCGCCGGGTAAAGGTGAACTCTCCACTTTCCAGCTGGCGAGAAGGCGTTCGTTGTCCGCCCATTCACCTGCCAGTGGTGGGCTGACTTTTATCATCCAGGGCAGGAATTTTGCCTTGCCGTGTTCAATCCACGCGACATTGATACCTATCGAGGTCAGTACGTCATAGACGAACAGGTTGCATTTGTTCGTTTCGGCGGGGAATTCCACCGTTTCCTTGAGGGTCGGGTGTGGCAACGATTTTTTGCTGATGCCACCGGCCCATACGGTGGAACCCCGGTGTGAAAGCGCCTCCATCAGTATCCGGCGCGGCATATCCTGGATAACCACCTTAACGGTGCGCGTCTGGTTTCTGCGCTTGACCCCGTATTCCACCTCGTAAAAAGTGTCATTGGAAACAGCGCCGCTGGTGGACAAGGGCACTTTCACCCAGGGTGAGACGGCGACGATCGACAGCGATTTACCTTCGGTCAATGTGGTCGTGTGCATCGCCTTTGTCGCCCCGGATGCACCGACGATTTGAACAGTAACATCATGGCTGTCGCGGGTTTTTACCGACGGTAATTTCTTTGTGCCCGAGAGAGTGATTTCGGTCTGCCCCTTGGCAGATATGAGTGAGTAAATTCGGGGTTTGTCATCGTTCTGGATGATGTTGTCGTCAATGACCAGTCCATCCACCGGCAACTGAAACTTGACGCCCTTGGGTGGCGTTTTCGTTCCCCTCAAGAACCACGCCGCCCGTTGAGGTCTGGCCTCCCTTTGACACCAGTTTTCGTCCTGAAGACATGGGCATCCTTCCCATGGAAAAAGAGAATGTAGTGGATACTCCGGGTTCTGCCAGTCACCGACACTTGGCGTTGCACAAGTCCCGTGGGAGCATGCAGGTCAGAAATGTGCAGGAGCGAAGCAGATGTTGCGGATACGCGGAACCGTCGGCGCGATGCCGGTGGATTTGACGGTAGAGCTGGATGACAGCGATTGGGCGAAGCTGGGCGCAGCGCTTGGGGCGCACACACAGAGCGAGCAGCCGCAGGCGGCAGAGCTGACCCCGGCAGCGAAACCGCTGAACCAGGACGATGCGTTGTGGCAAGTCGCGCAGGACCTGTTGCGCAAGGCCGGTCAACTCAATGGGCCGGACCTGCTGGATCAGCTTGAGGGCCTGACCGGCAGCGCGGCGGCGGGCAAACGACTGCTGGTGCGCTTGCGCCACAGTGCTGGGGTGAAGGTGGCGAGCGGCGGGGATACGCCGCTCTACAGCTGGATCGAGTGAGCGCTTAGTACAGCGCGGCAAACATCTTGCGCCGGTAAGCGGTCACCAGCGGGTGATCGTTGCCCAGCAGTTCGAACACTTGCAGCAGGGTCTTGTGCGGCAACCCTTCGCCGTAGCTGCGGTTGCGGATGAACAACTTGAGCAAGGCTTCCAGCGCCGCCTCGTATTGCTGGCGCGCCAGTTGCTGGATCGCCAGTTGATACACCGCTTCGTCGTCCTGCGGATTCTGCGCAAGACGCGCCTTGAGGTCAGCGGCATCCGGCAGGTCGCGAGCCAGGCCGAGGAACTTGATCTGCGCCTTGGCCCCGGCCAGTGCAGCCTTGTGCTCATCACTCTTGACCGCGTCGAGCACGGTTTGCGCTTCGCCCAGTTCGCCGCGTTCGGTCAGGCAGCGGGCGTAGAGGATCAGCGCCTTGGCGTTGCTGTTGTCTTCGGTGAGCATCACCACCAGTGCCGCTTCGGCATCGGCGTAACGCCCTTCATCGAACAGCGCCTGAGCCTGCTCGAACGGATCGGCAGCGGTTGGCGCCGGCATCTGCACATGCGGTTCGAGCAGGGCGCGCACCGCGGATTCCGGTTGCGCACCGGCAAAACCGTCCACCGGTTGGCCGTCCTTGAACAGCACCACGGTCGGCAGGCTGCGGATACCGAAGCGGGCGACGATGTCCTGCTCGATGTCGCAGTTGACCTTGGCCAGCAGCAGTTCGCCCTGATAGCTCTCGGCGATACCTTGCAGCATCGGCATCAGCGCCTTGCACGGCGCACACCATTCGGCCCAGAAATCCACCAGCACCGGTTTGTTGAAGGAAGCTTCGATCACCGACTGGTCGAAATCGGCAGTCGTGGCGTCGAAGATGTACGGCGTTTGCTGACTCATGGGGGATCTCGTAAAAGCGTGGATGGGGCAACTATACGGCTTGGCGGGGTGTGGCCGGAAGCGGGGCGGGTTTTAGAGGTGTGTTGCATGGGCGGATGCCTTCGCGAGCAAGCTCGCTCCCACATTGGATCTCCCACATTGGATCTGTGTCGTTCACAAAACCCCTGTGGGAGCCAGCCTGCTGGCGATGCTTTTAGCTAGCGCCGCGCATGGTAAAGGCTTACATGTCTGAATTCTTCAGGCTCGGCCAGATCCGGCAGGGTCATGGCTTCGAGCATTTCGATGCGCTCATACAGCGGATGGTGAAAATCCCGAACCCGCGAATCCGCCACCAGCGCCTCACGCCCACGGCTGAGAAACGCATCGAGCAGCGGCAGGTTTTCGCGGTCGTACAACACGTCCGCCACCAGAATCAGATCGAAGCGATCGGCCTCGGCGAAGAAGTCCGTCGAGTAACTCATCTGCACATCGTTGAGTGCGGCATTCGCCCGGCATGCAGCAATCGCCAGCGGATCGAGGTCACAGGCCACCACTTCCAGCGCGCCGGCCTTCACGGCGGCAATCCCGGCAATCCCGGAACCAGCGCCGAAATCCAGTACCCGCTTGCCGCGTACCCACTCGGGAAACGCCGCCAGATAACGCGCCACCGCCAGACCACTGGCCCAGCAGAAGCTCCAATACGGTGGCTCGTGGAGGATACGGCGGGTTTCGTCGGGGCTGAATTCGCGGTGCATGTTGTCGCCGTCGATCAGCCATAGCTGCAAGTCAGTGCCCGGCAATGCACAGGCCTTGAGCCTGGCATCGCCGAGCAATTCACCTAACGCCTGTTGCAGGTCGAGCGGTGCCGTCATGGTGCTTTGACAAATTGCAGTTGGCCCAGCGCCTGAGTGGTCGGCTGGGTGATGGTTTGCGACGGCAGATGCAGGATCAACTGGCCGGACTGCGTGGCCCGACCGCGCAGTTCAACCCGTGCGCCTGCCGGAAAAGCTTCCGGATTGAAGCGCAGGCGGAACGGCAGGATCTGGTTGTTGCCAATCAGGCTGGAACTGGCGAGCAGTTGCTGCGGGCGTGACTTCTCGTCGATCACCAGTAACGCCAGTTCGACTTCGGCACCGGCCGGCACGCCTTGCAAAGTGCCGCTCAGCTCACGTTGATAGGCCGGCAGCGGACCGAGGTCGGCGGCCTCTTTGGCTTTTTTCTGCGCCTGTTGCGGCGCCGGGCCGGGTGTTGGCGGCTGCGGCTTGGGCTTATCGCTGCCGCAGGCCACCAGCAGGGCGAAAAGACTGAGCAAAACGAGCGGTCGTAGCGGCATTGGCAGCTCCAGAAAATGAAATCCGTGGATCAAACGATCATGGCAGTCTGTATACCGCAAACCCTATGGCTTGTCTTGCCACCGGGATGCGCTACCATGGCCCTCCCTTTTTTTGTTGCCAGCCACCATGCACTGTCCCTTCTGCGGTGCCAACGACACCAAGGTCATCGACTCGCGTCTGGTCGCCGAGGGCGAACAGGTGCGCCGCCGGCGTGAATGCCTGGCCTGCGGCGAACGTTTCACGACGTTCGAGACGGCCGAACTGGTGTTGCCGCGCCTGATCAAAACCGACGGCAGCCGCCAACCGTTCGACGAAGAAAAACTCCGCGCCGGCATGCAACGCGCGCTGGAGAAACGTCCGGTGAGCGTCGAGCGCCTCGAATCCTCTCTGGTCCACATCAAGCACAAGCTGCGCGCCACCGGCGAACGCGAGGTCAAATCTCTCGTGGTCGGCGAACTGGTGATGGCCGAGCTGCAAAAGCTTGATGAAGTGGCCTACATCCGTTTCGCTTCGGTGTACAAGCGCTTCCAGGACCTCAACGAGTTCCGCGAAGAGATCGACCGCCTCGCCCGCGAACCGGTGAAGGAATGACCAGCGCCGCCGAGCAGGCCATCCTCGACGCTCACTTCATGGCGCGCGCGCTGGAACTGGCGCGCAAGGGCCACTACACCACGCACCCCAATCCCCGGGTTGGCTGCGTGATCGTGCGCGACGGGCAAATTGTCGGCGAAGGCTTCCACGAGCGTGCCGGTGAACCCCACGCCGAAGTCCACGCCCTGCGCGCCGCCGGTGAACTGGCCCGGGGCGCGACGGCGTACGTCACCCTTGAGCCGTGCAGCCATCATGGGCGCACGCCGCCGTGCGCCGATGCGCTGGTGAATGCTGGAGTTGGCCGGGTGGTCGCGGCCATGCGCGATCCGAACCCGCAGGTCGCCGGGCGCGGCTTGCAGCGTCTGGCCGATGCCGGCATCGCCACGCAAAGCGGCGTGCTGGAAGCCGAGGCACGCAAACTCAATCAAGGTTTCCTGAAACGCATGGAACACGGCTTGCCGTTCGTGCGGGTCAAGTTGGCGATGAGTCTGGATGGTCGTACGGCGATGGATAGCGGCGAGAGCCAGTGGATCACCGGGCCGGCCGCGCGTTCCGCCGTGCAGCGTTTGCGCGCACAGGCAGCCGTGGTGCTGACCGGCGCCGACACCGTGCTGACTGACGGTGCTCGCCTGACCGTGCGCGCCGAAGAATTGGGACTGGATGCCGAACAAACCGCTCTGGTCATGAGCCGTCCGCCGCTGCGGGTGCTGATCGACGGGCGTCTGCGGGTGCCGCTGGATGCGCCGTTCTTCAAGGCTGGCCCGGCATTGGTCGCCACCTGCATGGCGGTCGAAGAACAATACGCCAACGGCCCGGAATGCCTGATCGTGCCGGGTGATGACGGTCAGGTCGATCTGCATCAGCTGCTTGTCGAACTGGCCAACCGTGGCGTCAACGAAGTGCTGGTCGAGGCCGGCCCGCGACTGGCAGGGGCGTTTGCCCAGCTCGGGCTGGTCGACGAATTCGTGATCTTCATCGCTGGCAAGTTCCTCGGCTCCACGGCGCGTCCGCTGCTGGACTGGCCGCTGGCCTATATGAAAGACGCTCCCGAGCTGAAAATCACTGAAATTCGCGCGGTTGGCGATGACTGGCGAGTCACCGCGACGCCGGTCCTTTCGGCGAGCGTATAATTCCCGGCCATCGCCTTAGCGCTGGCTTCGTTCTCAAGGAGAACCCCATGTTTACCGGCATCATCGAATCCATCGGCAGTATCCGTGCACTGACCCCCAAGGGCGGTGATGTGCGGGTGCACGTCGCAACCGGCAAGCTCGACCTGAGTGACGTCAAACTCGGCGACAGCATCGCGGTCAACGGCGTGTGCCTGACGGCGGTTGAACTGCCGGGCGACGGCTTTGCCGCCGACGTCAGTCGTGAAACCCTCGACTGCACCGCCATGAACGACCTGAAAAGCGGCAGTCCGGTCAATCTGGAAAAAGCCCTGACCCCGACCACCCGACTCGGCGGGCACCTGGTCAGCGGTCACGTCGACGGTGTCGGCGAAATCGTCTCGCGCAGCGACAATGCCCGCGCCGTGGAATTTCGTATCCGCGCGCCGAAAGAACTGGCCAAGTACATTGCCCACAAAGGCTCGATCACCGTCGACGGCACCAGCCTCACCGTGAACGCGGTCGATGGCGCCGAATTCATGCTGACGATCATTCCGCACACCCTGAGCGAAACCATCATGGCGTCCTACACGCCAGGTCGCCGGGTCAATCTGGAAGTCGACTTGCTGGCGCGTTATCTGGAGCGTTTGCTCCTCGGCGACAAGGCTGCAGAGTCGGCATCCGGCGGCACCATCACCGAAAGCTTTCTGGCCCAAAACGGCTACCTCAAATCCTGAAGCTCTAAATTCGAAAGAAGGGGGGTGCCTTGTGGCGCTCAATAGCATCGAAGAACTGGTTGAAGACATCCGCCAAGGCAAGATGGTCATCCTCATGGATGACGAAGACCGCGAGAACGAAGGCGACCTGATCATGGCCGCCGAATGCTGCAAGGCCGAGCACATCAACTTCATGGCCAAGCACGCCCGTGGCCTGATCTGCATGCCGATGAGCCGCGAGCGCTGCGAACTGTTGAAGCTGCCGCTGATGGCCCCGCGCAACGGTTCCGGTTTCGGCACCAAGTTCACCGTGTCGATCGAAGCGGCCGAAGGCGTGACCACCGGGATCTCCGCCGCCGACCGTGCGCGCACCGTGCAAGCGGCTGCCGCCAAAGACGCCAAGGCTGAAGACATCGTCAGCCCGGGCCACATCTTCCCGCTGATGGCTCAGGCCGGCGGCACCCTCGCTCGCGCCGGCCATACCGAGGCGGCTTGCGACCTGGCGCGCATGGCCGGTTTCGAGCCGAGCGGCGTGATCTGCGAAGTGATGAACGACGACGGCACCATGTCCCGTCGCGCCGAGCTGGAAGCGTTCGCGGCCGAACACAACATCAAGATCGGCACCATCGCCGACCTGATTCACTACCGGATGATCCACGAACGTACCGTTCAGCGGATTGCCGAGCAGCCGCTGGACAGCGAACTGGGCCAATTCAACCTGGTGACCTATCGTGATTCGGTGGAAGGCGACGTGCACATGGCCCTGACGCTGGGCACCGTTTGCGCCGAAGAACCGACGCTGGTTCGCGTGCACAACATGGACCCGCTGCGCGATCTGCTGATGGTCAAGCAACCGGGCCGCTGGAGCCTGCGCGCCGCGATGGCCGCGGTCGCCGAGGCGGGTAGCGGTGTGGTGCTGTTGCTCGGTCACCCGCTCGATGGCGACGTGCTGCTGGCGCATATCCGTGAGACCGGTGATCAGGCAGCGGTGAAAAAACCGACCACCTACAGCATCGTCGGTGCCGGTTCGCAGATCCTTCGCGACCTCGGTGTACGCAAAATGCGCCTGATGTCGGCACCGATGAAATTTAATGCGATATCCGGTTTCGATCTGGAAGTTGTAGAATACGTGCCCTCCGAATAATGACCCGGTGAATCGTATTGCTGGTGTGTACCCTTGTGGTGAGGGGATTTATCCCCGACGGGCTGCGTAGCGGCCCTGTTTTTGGGACTGCTGCGCAGTCCATCGGGGATAAATCCCCTCGCCACAGGGGGGGGATCAGGCAGCAATGCGGTTTTTTCCGGCCATGAAATCGTGGCTAATATCACTGAGGGATGCGTACGAGACGCGTCCCGGCTCTTTAAGAGATCTGACGAATGACCCTGAAGACCATCGAAGGTACCTTCATCGCCCCTAAAGGCCGCTACGCTCTGGTAGTGGGCCGCTTCAACAGCTTCGTGGTTGAAAGCCTGGTCAGCGGTGCAGTTGATGCCCTGGTTCGCCACGGCGTGAGCGAAAGCGACATCACCATCATCCGCGCACCTGGCGCCTTCGAAATCCCGCTGGTTGCGCAGAAAGTCGCCCAGAAAGGCGAGTTCGCTGCAATCATTGCGCTGGGCGCGGTCATTCGTGGCGGCACCCCGCACTTCGAATACGTGGCAGGCGAGTGCACCAAGGGCCTGGCCCAGGTGTCCATGGAGTTCGGCGTGCCGGTCGCGTTCGGCGTCCTGACCGTTGATTCCATCGAGCAAGCCATCGAACGTTCCGGCACCAAGGCCGGCAACAAAGGTGCTGAAGCTGCCCTGTCCGCTCTGGAAATGGTCAGCCTGCTGGCGCAGTTGGAGGCCAAGTGATTAGCGACGAAAGCGATCGTTTCAACCCGCGCGATCCAAAACCTGCGGCCGCCGGCAAGCCATCCAAGAGCGTCAAGCGCCGCGAAGCCCGTCAGCTCGCGACGCAGGCCCTGTATCAATGGCACATGGCCAAGCAATCGCTGAACGAGATCGAAGCGCAGTTCCGGGTCGATAACGATTTCACCGATGTCGATGGCGCTTACTTCCGCGAGATCCTGCACGGGGTTCCGCAGTTCAAGAGCGAAATCGACACCGCGCTCAAGCCTTGCCTGGACATTGAAATCGAAGAGCTGGACCCGGTTGAACTGGCGGTTCTGCGCCTGTCCACCTGGGAACTGCTCAAGCGCGTCGACGTGCCGTACCGTGTGGTGATCAACGAAGGTATCGAGTTGGCGAAAGTCTTCGGTTCGACCGACGGCCACAAGTTCGTCAACGGCGTACTCGACAAGCTGGCTCCGCGCCTGCGTGAAGCTGAAGTCAAGGCGTTCAAGCGCTGATCAGCGCTTGATATCGCAATGGGCGAGTTTGAGCTGATCCGCAATTTCTTCGCCGCCGCGCCTTGTGCGCAGGGCGGCGAGGGCGTTGCACTGGGGATCGGCGACGATTGCGCCTTGCTGGCGGTTCCCCCCGGGGAACAGCTGGCGATTTCCACCGATACGCTGGTGGCCGGCGTGCATTTCGCCGATCCCTGCGATCCGTTTCTGCTCGGTCAGCGCTCGCTGGCCGTCGCGGTCAGCGATCTGGCCGCCATGGGCGCCACGCCCGTTGCCTTTACCCTTGCCCTGACTGTGCCGACGGTGACTGCCGATTGGCTGCAAGCCTATGCCCACGGTTTGAACCGCATGGCGCAGAGCTGTGGCGTGGCACTGATCGGCGGTGATACCACGCGTGGGCCGTTGAGTCTGACGGTCACGGTGTTCGGTCGCGTTCCGGCCGGCCAGGCCTTGACCCGCAGCGGTGCGCAGCCGGGCGATCTGTTGTGTGTCGGCGGTGAGCTGGGCAATGCCGCCGGTGCCTTGCCGCTGGTGCTCGGCCAGCGTGAGGCGGATGCTGAGATAGCCGAACCGCTGCTCAGTCATTACTGGTCGCCGCAGCCGCAACTGGCCCTCGGTCAGGCGTTGCGCGGCAAGGCCACCTCGGCACTGGATATCTCCGACGGCTTGCTCGCCGACTGCGGGCATATCGCCCTGGCCTCGCAAGTGCGGCTTGAGGTGGAACGTGAGCGCGTACCGTTGTCGAACGCCTTGGTGGCGTTTCTCGGCCAGCGCGGCGCGGAACGGGCGGCGTTGAGCGGCGGCGACGACTACGTGCTGGCCTTCACCCTGCCGTCCGTCGAGTTGCCGGCTTTGCTGGCCGATGGCTGGCCGATCCATGTGATCGGGCGGGTGGTGCAGGGCCAGGGTGTGGTGCTGCTGGATCGCGAAGGACACGACATCACCCCGCAAATCCGGGGTTATCAACATTTTCAGGAGACACCGTGACAGATCACCCGAAACAGGTTCCGGCCGAATTCGTTCCGCCGTCGGTCTGGCGCAATCCCTGGCATTTCCTCGCGTTCGGCTTCGGTTCCGGCACCTTGCCGAAAGCGCCGGGCACGTGGGGTTCGTTAGTTGCGCTACCCTTTATCCCGTTGTGGCAGATGCTGCCCGACTGGGGTTACTGGCTGATGCTCGGGATCACTATGCTGTTCGGCTTCTGGCTGTGCGGCAAGGTTGCCGACGATCTGCGGGTACACGATCACGAAGGCATCGTCTGGGACGAGATGGTCGGGATGTGGATCACCCTGTGGTTGGTACCGGAAGGCTGGTACTGGTTGCTGGCCGGTTTCCTGATGTTCCGTTTCTTCGACATTCTCAAGCCATGGCCGATCCGCTGGATCGACCGGCATGTCCACGGTGGCGTCGGCATCATGCTCGACGACGTGCTGGCCGGCGTGTTCGCCTGGCTGGCGATGCAGGGGCTGGTGTGGATTTTCGCCTGATCCGCAGGGTCCGGGTTCAGTGAGGAGACTAGGGATGGCGCGACGTTGGCTGGCGCTGGTGTTTCTGACCTTGCTGGGCACTGTCGCCAGTGCGCAGGAGGCTGCGCATGCGCCGTCGGTCATCCATCTCGCCAGCGAAGAATGGGAAGACTACACCGCCGCCGACGGCCATGGTCTGGGCTGGGACGTGCTGCGCAAGGTGTTCGAACCGGCCGGGGTGAAGCTCGACATTCGCAGCGAACCGTACACCCGCGCGGTCGGGCTGGCAGAGCGCGGCGAAATCGACGCCTGCGTCGGCTCCTATCACGACGAGGACAGTGATCTGCTGTATCCACGCTGGAATTTCGACACCGACCACATCTACGCCCTGGGCCTTGCGAGCAATCCGCCGCCGAGCCCGGACACCCTCGGCAACTATCGACTGGCCTGGGTTCGCGGTTACGACTATCAGAAGTACCTGCCCAATGTGCGCAACTACAATGAAGTGATACGGCGTACCGGGATCCTGTCGATGCTCACCCACAACCGCGCTGACTATTACATCGATGCGCAGACCGAAATCGATTATGTGGTCGGTCGGGCCAAGGATCCGACGCAGTTTCGCAAGACCCACATCGCCGAATTGCCGCTGTACCTGTGCTTCGCCGACACCCCGCAAGCGCGCACGTTGATGGCGGTGTTCGACAAGCGCATGGAGCAGTTGGTGAAGAGCGGCGAGCTGAAGCCGCTGTTCGAGAAGTGGAAGCAGCCGTATCCGTTCGAGGCGAACTAAGGATCTGCACAGGTCCCCCTGCAGGCGTGAGCCTGCTCGCGATAGCGGTCTCATTCAAACGTTGCTGTAGCTGACACGCCATCATCGCGAGCAGGCTCACTCCTACAAAGGGGCAGTGTTATCAAACTTTTTGATCGTTATGCCCGATAATTCAGCCTAAGCGTCTGCAGGAACCTGCTGTTACAATGCCGGCCTGCGAATCTTCAGACTTTTTAGATCAGGAGCACACCGGTGCCTGTCGTTTTTGTCGCCGCTTCCAAGCTGCCAACGCCTTTTGCGCAATTCACCATGCACGGTTTTCTCGATGAAGCCACCGGCCGCGAGCACGTTGTGCTGAGCCTCGGTGAAATTGACGACGGTGCCCCGGTCCTCGGCCGGTTGCACTCCGAGTGCCTGACCGGTGACGCCCTGTTCAGCCAGCGCTGCGACTGCGGCTCGCAGCTCGAAGCGGCGCTCAAGGCCATCGCCCGTGAAGGCCGTGGCGTGCTGCTGTACCTGCGCCAGGAAGGGCGCGGCATCGGTCTGCTGAACAAGATCCGCGCCTACGAGTTGCAGGACGGCGGTGCCGACACCGTTGAAGCCAACGAGCGCCTGGGCTTCGCCGCCGACCAGCGCGACTACGCCATGTGCCTGCCGATGCTTGAGCATCTGGGCGTGAAGTCCCTGCGCCTGATGACCAACAACCCGCGCAAGGTCAAAGCCCTGACCGACATGAACATTGTTGTCGCCGAGCGCGTGCCGCTGCACACCGGCCACAACCCGCACAACAAACTGTACCTGGCGACCAAGGCCAGCAAGCTCGACCACATGATGGGCAACGAGCATCAGGGCGAGGCAGACCGCGCGTGACCCGCGGTCAGGTGCGCCGCCGTCTGGCGATCGACTGGTGGAAATACCTGGCGCTGGCGCTGGTGCCGTTGTTCGTGCTCAACGCACTGTTCGGCCAATATGAGGCGTTTCTGCCGGTGCTGACGATGCCGATGTTCATCGCCGGTGTTGCCTCGATGTTTGTCAGTCTGAAGTTTTTCGGTGGCTACAAACATGCTTTGATCGCCACCCAGAAAGCCCTCGATACGCCTGGCGAACCGGCGGCCTGGATCGCTCTTGCGGCCCGGCGTCGTATTGCATTCCTTGCAGCAGCATTACCGGCGTGGATTGGTGCGCTGGCAGTGTTCGTCGGCCTCGAGGCGGTGCCGTTGATGCTGCTGGCGTTGTCCACAGCCGTGCTGTTCTACCTCTATCGCATCCCGCGTCAACTCGGCTGATGCGTCGTCTGTGGCTGGCGGTTCTGCTGCTGGCCTGCGCCGGCCCGGTGCTGGCGAGCCTGCGGGTGGTCAGCCTCGCGCCTTCTCTTTCTGAAATCGTTGTTGAACTGGATTCGGCTGATTTGCTGATCGGCGTGCTCGATGCTGGTGAGCGTCCTGTTGCGCTCAAGGATGTGCCGTCAGTGGGGCGCTACGGTCAGTTGGACATGGAGCGCCTGCTCAGCCTCAAACCTGATTTATTGCTGCTGTGGCCCGGCAGTGTCGGCCCGGCGCAACGCGATCAACTCAAGCGCCTGAACATTGCGACTTACGTTGCCGAACCGCATGATCTCGAACAGCTGTCTGCGCAGATTGAAGCGATTGCCGCTCAACTGGGTCGACCTCAGCGTGGGGTGAAACTGGCGGCGGAGCTGCGCCAGAAACTCGTTGACCTGCGCCAACGCTATCGCCGGGACACGCCGCTGAAAGTGTTCTATCAAGTCTGGGACAAGCCGCTGTACACCATCGGTGGTGGGCAGATCATTAGCGATGCGCTTGAGGTATGCGGCGCGCGCAACGTGTTCGCCGATCTGAACTTGCCGGCGCCGCAGGTCAGTATCGAGGCGGTGTTGCAGCGCAATCCCGAGGTGATTCTGGCCGGTGATCAGGCCCAGCTTGATGCCTGGAAAGCCTGGACGCAGGTCGATGCGGTGAGGAGGGGGGAGTTGCTGTTGGTCACGGATAAAGGCCTGGAGCGGCCGAGTGGGCAGATGATCGAGGCCACCGCCAAGCTCTGCCATTCGATCGCGCCAGACCGCTGAGACCGAGGTGAATTTTTCCCGAGCAAGCCCGCTCCCACATGGGATCTGTGTGTTGCCAGCGTTTCAGGGCAGGCCCCGATCTACTGTGGGAGCGGGCTTGCTCGCGAAGAGGCCAGTCAAAGCAGCGTGAATTGTGGATCAGAGCTCCGGTGTCCAGGTCACCCCAAACATCCACGTCCGACCTTCCTCGCGATAGCCATACTGGCTGCCGTCATAGCTGTACAGCGCGCGGCTGTAACCCTTGTCCAGCAGGTTATCCAGCTTCAGATCCAGTTTGATCTCGCGGTTCAGCGCCCAGCTGCTGCGCAATCCGAGCGTGCCGTAGCCCCCCAGCGGCTGGGTATTGTTCAGGTCGTCGTAACTGCCGCTGACCAATTGCCAACTGGCGCCCAACCCTAACCGGTCGAACTGGCGATCCAGATCCCAACTCGCTGTACGCCGCGCACGACGTGCCAGTGTGTGTCCGGTAGCGCGATCGCGCGGGTCGATAATCGCCACGCCGAGGTTGCTCTGCCAGCCAAGCAGTTCCTGTTTCAGCGCCGCTTCAAAGCCATTGATCCGCGCCGAGGCAACGTTCTCCGGACGTGAGTTGCTGCCGAAGATGATCGCGTCTTCCAGGTCCGTGCGGTAAATCGATGCTTCGAGGCGGCTGGAGTCGCTCAACTGGCTGCGCCATTGCAGCTCGTAGCTTTTCGAGGTTTCCGGTTTCAGGTCCGGGTTGCTGAAGTCCGGGTAGTACAGGTCGTTGAAGGTCGGCGCGCGGAAGCCTTCGCTGTAGCTCAGCAGCAGATCGTTGTCCGGATTCAGCGGCAGGGTAAAGGTGCCGCTCCAGGTGTTCTGGCTGCCGAACTGCTGGTTGTCGTCGTGACGCAGACCCAGTTCAGTCGAGAAACTGTCGGCCTGATAGCGATGCTGGATGAAGGCGGCGCGGTTCCAGCGGCTGTCCTCGTTGTACGCGGTGCTGCTGTTGATCCGGTCTTCGTACCAGTCGCCGCCGAGGATCAGGCTGTTGCGTGCATCCAGAGTCAGGTCGTTCTGCCAGGTCAGCGAGTCGCGGTAGGTGTTGAACACCGTGCGCTCGTCGCTGAGCTTGTCGAGGGTCTTCTCGCGGTTCTCGGCGTGGCCGAACTCGACACGGGTTTTCCAGTTTTCGTTGACCCGGGCATCGACGTAGCTGCTGACACTGCTGACGTTGAAATCGCTGTAGGGCTGCTGTTGCACCGACTCGAAGGTGGTCGTGTCGAAGCGGCCGAACGGATTGTCGAACTCGCTCTTGCCGCGGTTATCCAGCAGATTGGCGCCGACCTCGATGTCATCGGTCAGCGCATGGCTGAGGCTCAGGCTGATGGATTTGTTGCGGTAGGCATCGTGATCGCTGTCGCTGGGGTAGGACTCGTGAGTGCGGTCGAGGCCGGCGGTGTCATCGAGACTGGCACCCAGATTGAAGCGGGTTTTGTCATCGCCCCCCGACAAACCAAGGCTACGCTCCCAGGTCTGGTGGCTGCCGAAACCGACGTGCAAGCGCGGCTGCAGGCCTTGCTCGTTGCCGCGTCGGGTGAAGATCTGAATCACCCCGCCAATCGCATCGCTGCCGTAAATCACCGAGCGTGAACCGCGCAGCACCTCGACGCGCTCGATCTGGTCGATGTTCAGGTGCTGCAGGTTGCTGTCGCCGGAGGTCGAGCTGCCGATGCGCTGCCCATCGACCAGCACCAGGCTTTGCGCCGACTGCGTGCCGCGAATGTAGATCCCCGGCAGGCTGCCGCGTCCACCGGTCTGCGCCACCTGCACGCCCGGCACCCGCTGCAGCAGGTCGGTGACGCTGCTCGGTTGCAGGCGATCAATGTCTTCGCGGGTGAACACGGTGTTGGCCGCGCTGCTGTCATTACGCGCTTCGACCTGGCGGTTCGCGCTGATCAGCGTGTCCGGCAGCTTCAGGGCTGCATCGCGCTCGAAGGTGTCGGCGAGGGCGCTGGCGGCTGGCAGCAGAAGAAAGGGCAGGGCGAGGCGCGAGAGGTTCATCGGTGATCCATTGGGTAATTCTGACGTACACAAATCAAATGTGGGAGCGGGCTTGCTCGCGAAGGCGGTGTGTCAGTCAACTCATCATCGACTGATCCGACGCCTTCGCGAGCAAGCCCGCTCCCACATGGGTGTTGCGTGTTACTTGTTGAGCAGTTCCAGGCGCTCGCGAATCGACGCCTCGATCCCGGCCTCATCCAGCCCACACTCAGCCAGCATCTGCGCCGGTTTCGCGTGCTCGACGTAGATGTCCGGTAAGCCCAGATGCAGCATCGACCTGAGAATGTTCTCGCGCGCCAGGAACTCGCTGACCGCGCCACCGGCGCCGCCCATGATCGCGTTTTCTTCGATAGTCACCAGCAGCTCGTGGCTACCGGCGATCTCGCGCACCCGTTGTTCATCCAGCGGTTTGACGAAACGCATGTCGACCACAGTCGCGTCGAGCTTCTCGGCGACTTTCAGCGCTTCAGCCAGTTGCACACCGAATACCAGCAGGGCGACGTTGCTGCCCTGACGACGGACGATGCCCTTGCCGATTTCGATTGGCTCGAGGTCTTTGTCGATGCTCGCGTTCGGGCCGGTGCCGCGCGGGTAACGCACCGCCGCCGGACCGTTGTACTGGTGGCCAGTGGTGAGCATCTTGCGCAGTTCGTTTTCATCGCTCGGGGTCATGATGACCATGCCCGGGATACAGCGCAGGTATGACAGGTCGAAACTGCCGGCGTGGGTCGGGCCGTCTTCGCCCACCAGACCGGCGCGGTCGATGGCGAACAGCACGTCGAGGTTCTGCACCGCGACGTCGTGCACCAGTTGGTCGTAGCCGCGTTGCAGGAACGTCGAGTAGATCGCCACCACCGGTTTCGCGCCTTCGCAGGCCATGCCGGCAGCGAACGTCACCGCGTGCTGCTCGGCAATCGCCACGTCGAAGTAGCGCTGCGGGAAGCGTTCGCTGAACGCCACCAGGTCCGAGCCTTCCTTCATCGCCGGGGTGATCCCGACGAGGCGCGGATCAGCCGCAGCCATGTCGCACAGCCATTCGCCAAACACTGCCGAATACTTCGGCCCACCGGCCTTTTTCGGCGCAGCGGCCGGGGCGTCGACCGGTTCGAGCTTGGTGATCGCGTGGTAACCGATCGGGTCGACTTCCGCCGGGGCGAAACCTTTGCCTTTCTTGGTGACGATGTGCAGGAACTGCGGGCCTTTCAGATCGCGCATGTTGCGCAGGGTGGCGATCAGGGTCGGCAGGTCGTGGCCATCGATCGGGCCGATGTAGTTCCAGCCCAGCTCTTCGAACAGGGTGCCGGGTACCAGCATGCCCTTGGCGTATTCTTCGGTGCGACGGGCGATTTCCCAGGCGCCGGGCAGGCGCGACAGGACTTTCTTGCTGCCCTCACGCATGCTCGCGTAGGTGCGGCTGGAAAGGATCTTCGCCAGGTAATTCGACAGACCGCCGACGTTGCGCGAGATCGACATGTCGTTGTCGTTGAGGATTACCAGCATGTTGGCGTTGACTTCCGGCGCGTGGTTCAGCGCCTCGAAGGCCATGCCGGCAGTCAGCGCGCCGTCACCGATCACGGCAATCGCCTTGCGATCGCTGTTTTGCAGGCGGGGGGCAATCGCCATGCCCAGCGCTGCACTGATTGAGGTACTGGAGTGGCCGACGCCAAAGGTGTCGTATTCGCTCTCGGCGCGACGCGGGAAGGCAGCGATGCCGTCCTTCTGACGCAGGGTTTCCATGCGCTGGCGACGACCGGTGAGGATCTTGTGCGGGTACGCCTGATGACCGACGTCCCACCCCAGCCGGTCATCCGGGGTGTCGAAGACGTAATGCAACGCGATGGTCAGCTCGATGACGCCCAGGCCGGCACCGAAATGCCCACCGGTCTGACCGACCGTGTAGAGCAATTCCAGGCGCAACTCATCGGCCAGGGTTTCCAGCTCGGCTTCGCCTAACCGGCGCAGGCCGTCCGGCGTGTTCGCGCGGTCGAGCAGGGGCGTGGTCGGGCGCTTGCGGGGAATCTCATGAAACGTCGTGGGCATCAGGCGAATCGTTATAGGTATAAAAGATGCGGCAGTTTACCTGATGCATCGCCCCCTGCCCACGCGTTGGTCTTTTTTGGCAGGTGGGCGTTCAGTTACGCCGGTCGACGATATACCGGGCCAGGTCGCGCAAAGGCTCTGCTGCCGCGTCAAACGGTCGCAGCGCGTGCAGCGCCTGATCGCGCAGTTCCAGGGCGTAGGCCTTGGCCGCGTCCAGACCCAGCAGGGCCGGGTAGGTCGGTTTGTCGCGGGCGATGTCGGCACCCTGGCGTTTACCGAGGGTTTCGGTATCGCTTTCGACGTCGAGAATGTCGTCCTGGACCTGGAATGCCAGGCCAATGGCCTGTGCATAAGTCTGCAGGGCCTTGAGTTCGTCCTTCTCGGCACGGCCGCTGGCCAGGGCGCCAAGCTTGACGCTGACTTCGATCAGCGCGCCGGTCTTGTGCCGGTGCATCTGCTCCAGCGCTTTCTGATCCAGCTTCAGGCCGACCGAACCGAGGTCGATGGCCTGACCACCGACCATACCCGCCGGGCCCGCCGCGTGCGCCAGCGCCGTGACCTGTTGCAGACGGATGTCGGCGTCGAGGCTGCTCAGGCGCGGGTCAAGCAGGGCGCTGAAGGCCAGGCTCTGCAAGCCGTCACCGGCCAGGATCGCGCAGGCTTCGTCGAATTTCTTGTGGGTGGTTGGCTGGCCGCGACGCAGATCGTCATCGTCCATCGCCGGCAAATCGTCGTGCACCAGTGAGTAGGCGTGGATCAACTCCACCGCGCACGCCGCGCCGTTGGCTTGCTCGGCCTTGCCGCCGAGCGCTTCGCACGCCGCGTAGGCCAGCAGCGGACGCACGCGTTTGCCACCGATCATCACGCTGTAGTGCATTGCCTCATACAGGCGCGACAGCTCTGGCAGCGGCGCCTTGAAGAGGATTTCCAGTGCCGCATTGACCCGCGCCTGGCTGGTCGCCGAATACGCAGCAATCATTCTGGCTGTTCCGCGTCGAAGGGTTCCTCGGCGAGTTCGCCATCGCGCTCCAGCAGCACTTGCACCTTCTGCTCGGCCTGGGCCAGCGCTGCCTGGCAGTCACGGGTCAGACCGATGCCCTGCTCGAAAGCGGTCAGCGAGTCTTCCAGCGACAATTCACCGTTCTCCAGACGCTCGACCAGTGTTTGCAGGTCGGCGAGGGACTGTTCGAAATCCAGTGCAGCTTTTTTGCGGGCCATGGCGGCGATTTCCGGTTGACGTTAAACCGGCGCGACACTAGCAGATAGGGGGTTTATGGGCAAATGAGCGGGGTGGCTCTCAAGGGCAAAAATGACACTGTGGTGAGTGAGATTAATGTCTGGCTCTGTCGGGATAGTTGATCTGGTAGCGCGTACTACGACCGCCCCCCGGCAAGCGTTGCAGGCAACCTTTCTCCAGCAACTCCGCGAGGTGTCGGGTCGCCGTGGCCTTCGACACTTTCGCCACCGCTTGGTATTGACCGGCGCTGATGCCGTGCTCAAAGCCCCGTTCGCCGCCATCGAGCAGGCGGTTAAGCACTTTGACCTGTTCTGCCGATAGTTCGGACTCGCGGTGGGCCTGCCAGAAACGCGTCTTGCCCAGCACGCTTTCAATGCGGTTGATGGCTTGTTGCAGACTGCGTAGCAAGGTTTGCAGGAACCAAGTGAGCCACTCGGTGATATCCAGCGTGGCTTTCTGGCTCGACTCCAGAATCCGATAGTAGCCGGAACGATCATCCAGAATGCTCGCCGACATGGCGTAGAAACGGATGGCTTGCGCTTCGCCCTGTGCCAGCGCCAGATCAGTGATGGTGCGGGTGAGGCGACCGTTGCCATCGTCAAATGGATGCAAAGTGACAAACCAGAAATGGGCGATGCCCGCGCGTAGCATAGGGTCCAGTGCTGTCTGATGCTGGCTGGCCTCGAACCATTGGAGAAATTGCTCGAGCTGCTGCTCAATACCTTTGCGAGGTGGCGCCTCGAAATGAACCGTTGGACGATCAATGCGACCCGATACCACCTGCATTGGCTCGTCACCGCGTAGAGCACCCACGTGCATTGAGCGCGCAGTAAGGTCTGCCTCTTGATCGGGAAACAGCCACTGGTGCCATTCCAGCAAGCGTTCCAGCGTCAACGGTTCGGCAAATCGACGGGTGGCATCAAACATGAGCTGCGCCAGACCTTCACTGCGTTGGCTGACTTTATCGCCGTCGATCAACTCCAGGCCCAATCGTCGCGCCAGCGACGACCGTACGGAGCCAACATTCAGTTGCTCACCTTCGATGGCCGAAGACGTCACGATATTCTGCAGAAGGGCATCCAGTTCGGTCTGAGCCCCCAAGGAGTCTCCTACTGAACCGGCCATACCCATCAACTGACCTTGTGCCTGTACACACTCGCGCAACAACGGTGCCAGGCGTTCTGCCTGCCAGTTGAAGTCGGGCCAGTCGGGCTGTTGCCAGATCCAGTGAGCTGCCATTCGTTGCCTGCCTTGAGTCCGTGAGCCGAATAGAAATGCTATTCGGCTCATTTAGTGAGCCGAATATGACGGCTATTCGGCTCACCGTCCACCGCGTTGGCTTGATTCCTACAGCAAAAGCACATGTATCCGATTGTTAAAAAACTGCCAAATGGCTAATCTTCGCGCCTTCTACGACCCCATAGTCACGGGTCTTTCAGACGAAACGCAGTTTTCACCGCTGTGAAGTACCGAGGATCGGGTGCAAGGTTTCGTTCAGGCATGGCAGGAGGCATTACATGCGTTCATTTCTTTGGCTGCTGATCGGCTTGGCTTGCGCCCCTGCGCTGCTGGCGGCGCCGAGCGCTGAACTGTCGGAGCCGTCCGGCGGCTGGCGTTATCACGGCCTGCTTGATCGCAGTGAAAACCCGCAAGTCGCTTACCCTACGCCGCCGATCGATCGCGGTATCCAGCGCAATCGCACGATGATCCAGGGCCAGCTCAAGGCCATCGGCAATGAGCGCGGGCCGCACACGCTGGCGGTCAACGGCAATCCATTGAATCTGTACACCGACGACGATGGGCATTTCGCCCGGCCGTATGCGTTCGGCGCCGGCTCCAACAGTGTCGAAGTACGCAGCGCCGAGGGCCAGTCGCTCAAGCGTGTGCAGTTCTATGAAGCGAATAACCTGCGCACCCCGGTGAAGATCCGCGTGGTGCTTGGCTGGGACGATCCCAAGGCCGAACTCGACCTGCACATCATTACTCCCGACGGCCAGCATGCGTTCTTCGCCCACACAGCGCTGACCAACGGCGGCGGTCTGGACCCGGATGGCGTCGATGGCCCCGGCCCGGAAATGTTCACCATGACCGCGCCGCTGCATGGCACCTATCTGGTTTACGTCAACTATTGGGGCAACTTCGGCGACGGCGGCTATAACTTCGAGGAGGCCAGCAATCAGAACGAGGTCATCACCTCGCAAATAACGCTGGTGCTCAACGAAAACACGGTCGACGAAAAACGCGAAACATTCATCGTGCCCCTGCGGGCGATCGGTGATCTGCTGCTGGTCAAGACTTTCAACTATTAAGCATCCCGCACCACGGATGAACTTCGGGTTTTGTGAACATGAGTGATAACGCTGCTTCTCCGGCCGTCCCTACACCTGCCGGCCAACCTTCCCGGCGCTGGCCGGCGCTGCTGATCGGCCTGGTCCTGGTGGCCGGCGTGGCCGGTGGTCTCGGCTGGCTGCTGCACAAGCCCAAGGTGCCGGCGGCTATACTTGCCAGCGACAAGCTCGGCCTGAGCCGCCCGGACGCGCTGCTGGAAACCCGCTCTCTGAGCCAGTTGCCCAAGGATCTGTTGACGGTGCCGTTCCTCAAGGCCACGCTCACCGAAGATTTCGTCTTCTATTACGAAACCCACGCTGACCGCCTGGGACTGATCGGCAGTCTGCGGCGGATCATCTACGAGCACGACCTGAAGCTGCAGGACAGCCTGATCGAGCAGCTTTTCGATCAGCCGGCCGATGTCGCGCTGTGGCGCGGTGCCGATGGCCGGCTCAAGGATTTCCTGCTGGTGATGGATCGCGGCGGGTTGGCCAAGCTGCTCGAGCCCCTGGCGAAAGTGGCGCTGGACGATTCGCAGTTCAGCGTTTTCGGCAGCCTCAAGGTCGGCAGCGACGAAGTGCCGCTGTACCAACTCAGCTACAACGCCAGCAAATCGCTGCTGTTCGCTTCGCGCGGCGACAAACTGGTAGTGCTGTCCAATCCGAACAAGTATTACGACCCGGCCAACGGCGAGTCCGAAGAGTCGGGGCATGTTTCGCCGCAAGCGCTGGCGGCCTTGCTCAACGGTGACAAACTGTTCCCCGAGGCCTTCGGACTGCCGGCCAAGGCGCCGGACATCAAACAGCGTCTGTCGGTTAATTCCAGCGTCCTCGCGATGGGCTATCAGCGCTTCATCCCGAACTTCGCCGGGCTGCGTTTCGACATGGACGACAAGGGCTGGCACAGCTTCCTCGCCATGGACGAGCTGGATAACCAGCCGGACTTCGATTTCAAACCGGTGTGGCAAGCCATGCCGCTGGGCGCCAGTGCCTGCGTGACCTTACCGGTGGCGGCCGAACCGCAGAAACCGCTGCTGGTGAAACTCGGCGCCGACGAAGCGGTGGCGCAGAAGCTCACTGAGCACGTCGCCGGCGCGGCGGGGCTGTGCTGGTACGCCGATTCGCGGTTGTACACGCCATTGCTGGTCGCCAGCCTGAAGGATGAGGACAGCAGCAAGCTCGACGGTGACCTGGGTACGCTGTTCGGTTCGATGGTTGGCGCTTATGAGTCGAATGTCGATGAACACGCGTTCCCGGTGGTCGAGAAACAGCAAGGCCAGAGCCATGTCTGGCAGCGTCAGGTCAGCTCTAACTTCGGTCCGTACGCCGCCAAGACGGCCGAGAACCCGGACGCCATCAGCGGCCGCGCTTTCATGAAAGTCAGTCTCGCCCGTCACGGTTCGACGCTGCTGTTTTCCCTTGACGACAAACTGGTCGACAAGGCCCTCGGCACCCTCGACAAACGCTTCCCGCCGATGGCCGACGTGTTGCCCAAAGACGTGCTGATGCCGATCTATTTCGGCCCGAATTCGATGGCGCAACTGATGCAGCAGGAAACCCTCGACAGCCTGCCGCAGGACATGGAGCCGGTGTTCTACAACGCCGCGCAAACCTACCTGATCCCGAAACTGCGCACCCTCGGCGGCTACGGCAAATACGCCCTGACCTTGCCCGAAGGCAGCGAGCCTGACGGCCACTGGCAATGGCTGCCGCTGGAATGGAAAGCGCTGTGACGGCACTGATCCGCAGCCTCGGCCTGCTTGCGTTGCTGCTCAGCGCGGAGGCCCGAGCGGTCGAAACGCCTGCGCTGGATCCGGCGCAGTCCCAGGTGTTCCGCGCCTGGTTCGTGCGCATTGCTCAGGAGCAACTGAGCCAGGGCCCGAGCCCGCGCTGGTATCAGCAGGACTGCGCCGGGCTGGTGCGTTTTGCCGCCAACGAAGCGCTGAAAGTCCACGACGACAAGTGGCTGCGCAGCAACGGCCTGTCCAATCGCTACCTGCCGCCGGAGCTGTCGCTCAGCGATGAGCAGCGCAAGCTCGCCCAGCAGTGGCAGCAGGGCGGCGGAAAAGTCGGGCCGTACGTCAACGCGATCAAACTGATTCAGTTCAACAGCCATCTGGTCAGCCGCGACGTGTCCCAGGCACGCCCCGGCGACCTGATGTTTTTCGATCAGGGCGACGACCAGCACCTGATGATCTGGATGGGCCGCTACATCGCCTATCACACCGGCACGACCACCCCCACTGACAACGGCATGCGTTCGGCAAGCCTGCAGCAACTCATGACATGGAAGGACACCCGATGGATACCCGACGCAGCCAACCCCAACTTCATCGGCGTCTATCGACTGAACTTTCTCTCCCAATGACCGGTGCCCGCATGCTGCGACTCTGCGCTCGAATTCCCCTGCTGCTGGCGCTGTTGCTGCCATTGGCGACCGTCAACGCTGAAGATTCGGTGGAGCCGAGCGGCTACACGCCGGTCGCCGGTGAAAGCTTCTTCCTGCTCGCCGACAGCAGTTTTGCTGCCGACGAACAGGCGATGGTGCGCCTCGAAGCACCGGGCCGCGACTATCGCCGCTTCCGCATGGAACCCTATGGCGGCGCCGACATTCGCGTGTACCGCATCGACAAGCCGCTGGATTTCCTCAAGCGCCAGAAGAACCTGCACCGTGTGGTCAGCGACGGCCAGTTCAAGGGCGAGGGGCTGTCCAACACCCTCGCGTACCTGTGGGACAACTGGTACCGCAAATCCCGTCGGGTGATGCAGCGCGCGTTCTCCTACGAGTCGCGCAAGCAGGTCACCGAGGAAGTGCCGGAGCTGAAGATGGGCAACGCCATTGCCGCGCCGACTCCGTATGACGCGCAGCCGCAGTTTGCGCTGATCCCGGGTCTGCCGGTGGTCAGCCAGTTCCGCTATCCGCTGTGGCAGGCCAAACCGATCCAGCCGCCGGCCGGGGTCAATCTGGCCGGGTCTTCCAGCGAGTTTGTCAGCGTTGCGCCGGGTAACGTCTATATCCCGTTGGGCAACCTGAAACCGGGTCTGTATCTGGTCGAAGCGCTGATCGGCAAGTACCGCGCGACCACCATGGTCTTCGTCTCCAACACCGTGGCGGTGAGCAAGATTGCTGGCGATGAATTGCTGGTGTGGGCGGCGCGCAAACACGAAGGCAGTTCGGTGCCGAAGGTCAATGTGCTGTGGACCGACGGCCTCGGCGTGATGAGCAGCGGTGCCACCGATGCCGATGGCTTGCTGCGCCTGAAACACGTCAGCCCCGAGCGTTCGTTCGTGATCGGTGAGGACGAAGAGGGCGGGGTGTTTGTCTCCGAAAACTTCTATTACGACAGCGAAATCTACGACACCAAACTCTACGCGTTCACCGACCGGCCGCTGTATCGCCCGGGGGACTGGGTGTCGCTGAAGATCGTTGGTCGCGAGTTCAAGAATGCGCGGGATTCGGTATTGCCAGGCGCGGCGGATGTCACGGTCAGCGTGCTCGACGCCACCGGCACCGAGCTGCAGCACCTCGACCTGAAACTCGATTCGAAGGCCGGTACTCAGGGCCGCTTCCAGTTGCCGGACAACGCCGTGGCCGGTGGTTACGAGATCCGTTTCAACTACAAGGATCAGGCCTACAGCAGTGCCTTCCGCGTGGCCGAGTACATCAGGCCGCACTTCGAGATTTCACTGAATCTGGCCAAGCAGGATTACCGCACCGGTGAACCAGTGAAGGGCAGTCTGGTGCTGCTGTACCCGGACGGCAAACCGGTGGCCAACGCCAAGTTGACCCTGAGCCTGCGCGCCCAGCAACTGTCGATGGTCGACAACGAGCTGCAATACCTCGGGCAATTTCCGGTGGAGCTGACCAGCACCGAACTGACCACCGACAGCAAAGGCAACGCGACCCTCGACCTGCCGGCCGCCGACAAACCGAGCCGCTACATGCTCACCGTGTTTGCCAGCGATGGTGCGGCGTATCGGGTCAAGACCACCAAGGAAATCCTCATCGACCGTGGCGCCGCGAGCTTGCGCTTGAGCGCGCCGCAACGCTTCAGCGCGGTCAAAGACAAAGTCGCGTTCAGTTACGCCAACGAGGGCGGCAGCGAGCAGAGCAAAGCGGTCACTCCGAGCAGCTACAGCTGGGTGCGTCTGGAGGATCAGAGCACCGGCGAAGGCAAACTTGCGGCGACTGACAAGGGCTTCAGCATTGCCTTCGAACGTCCGGGCACTTACAACCTGACGCTGAAAGATCAGCACGGTCGCGTCCTTGGCGCTACCGGTCATTCGGTGACGGGCGAGGGCGTCAAAGCGGTGCCGGGCACCGTGGAAATCGTCCTCGACAAACCCGAGTACAAGGCCGGCGATGAAGCGCTGGCGCTGATCACGTTCCCTGAGCCGGTCAGCGATGCACTGCTGTCGCTGGAGCGCGACAAGGTCGAAGCCACCGCGCTGCTGGGCAAGGGCGGCGACTGGCTGAAGCTGGAAAAACTCAGTGATACCCAATACCGCGCGCGCATTCAGGTGAAGGACAACTTCGCGCCGAACCTGACCTTCTCGGTGCTGTACACCAAGGGTGGTCAGTACAGCTTCCAGAACGCCGGGATCAAGGTGGTCGCGCCGCAAATCGACGTGGCGATCAGCACCGACAAAGCGGTGTATCAACCGGGCGATACCGTTACCGTCGACCTGACCACGCAGTTCGCCGGCAAGGCGGTGCCGGCGCACCTGACCGTCAGCGTCGTCGATGAAATGGTCTACGCGCTGCAACCGGAAGTCGCGCCGAGCATCGACCAGTTCTTCTACCACCCGCGCCGCAACAACGTGCGCACCAGCGCCAGTCTGGCGTTCATCAGTTACGACGTGGCACTGCCGGGCAGCCCCGGTGCGCCGGGCAAGGCCAACCGCAGCGAGCGCGGGGTGAAAGTGCTGGAGCGTCCGCGTCGTGAAGACGTCGACACCGCTGCATGGCAGCCGGAATTGCTCACAGGTGCTGACGGCAAAACCCGTTTCACCTTCAAGATGCCGGACTCGCTGACGCGCTGGCGCATCACCGCCCGCGCCATCGCCGATGACGGTCAGGTCGGGCAGAAGAAGCAGTTCGTGCGTTCGGAAAAACCGCTGTACCTGAAGTGGAGCGGTCCGAGCAAATTCCGCAAGGGCGATCAGCCGCAACTCGGCGTGTTCGCCTTCAGCCAGGCCGAGAAACCGGTCAAGATTGAACTGGTTACTCATTACGCCGGCACCGAACAGCGCCTGCCGGTGACCCTGAACAACGGCATCAACTACGTGCCACTGCCAGCGTTCGTCCTGGCGTCGGGTGCGTGGACTGCAGAACTGGTGCAGGACGGCAAAATCGCTGACTCCCTCGCCGTACACCTGAGCGCGACCGGTGACGGCTGGCAAGTCACGCAAGCCCAGAGTCTTGATGTGGCTAGCGGCGATACCCCGTTGAGCCTGCCGGCCGACGCCACCGACATTCGCCTGCGCCTGGATGACAGTCCGCAAGCGCTGTTCCGTTCGGCCCTCGATGATCTGCTGAGCTACCCGTACGGTGGCGTCGAGCAGACCGCCAGCCGTTTGCTGCCGTTGAGCATCGCTTATCCATCGCTGGCGTCGAGCCCGCAGATCCGTGATCACCTGCGCCTGATCATGCAGAACAGTCGTTTGCGTCTGGTGCAAATGGCCGGCCCGTCGGCGAGCTTCACCTGGTGGGGTTATGACGGTGAGCCGGACGCGTTCCTCACCGCCTACGCCTACTACGCCGACTGGAACGCCAGTCAGGTATTGGAACTGACCCTGCCGCCGGAGCACTGGCAGCGGGTGCTGGAGGTCTACGCCAAGCAAGCGCCGAACACGCCGCTGCTGCAACGGGCGCTGATCCTGTCGTTCGCCAAGCAGATGCACCTGCCGGTGAACACCTTGCTCAGCGGTTTGATGGACGATCTGGCGAAGGCCGGTGAGGGCAACGCCGAAACCCTGATGGACGACGGCGAAGACAGTCTGGTGATGAGCGACCCGGATTCGGCACTCGGTCTGGCGGCAGCGCGGGCCTTGACCGCATCGTTGGCGACCCAGTCGAAAGTGGCGTTGCCGGATGCTTTCAATCGTCAGGTCGGCGCTGCGCAACAGCGTCTGGCGGTGAGTTCGCAGCCGTTTGCCGAGGCGCTGAACCTGTCGCTGCAAGCCTTCGATCAGGCGCGGGCGACGGCGTTATTGCAACGCCTGCTGCCACAGCAATCGACCCTCGAACGCGCACTGGCGCTGAGCTGGCTGCAACGCAGCATCGCTCAGGCCTCGCCGACCATCGCGCTGATGCCGGGTGAAGGCTGGAAGAAAAACTATGGCGCAACCGGCGAGATGTTCTGGACGTGGCAGGGCGCGACACCGGTGCCGAGTGTGTTGTCGGTGTCCGGCACTCAGGAGCGTCCACTGCGTGCGGCGCTGAGCTTCCAGACCCAGCAACCGGCGGTCGATCCAATGGCCGTGACCATCACCCGTCGCCTGTCGCGACTGGTGCCGGGCGATGAAGCGTTCACCTTCAAACTGGAGCCGGTCGGCACCAAGCCGCTGTCTAGCGACAGCCTGTACCTGGACGAAGTGATCCTCACCAGCAAGGCACCGAAACCGCTGCGCTACGGCATGCTTGAAGTGCCGCTGCCACCGGGTGCCGATGTCGAGCGCACCACCTGGGGCATCAAGTTGCAGGGCAAGGACGGCACCGAGCCGACCGCGCTGGAGAAGGCGCGTTTCGAGCCGGGGCAACTGGCCTACGCGGTGCCGGTGGATGCACTGAGCGGCGAATTGCGTCTGCGCCATCTGGTGCGTTTCTCGCAGAAGGGCCAGTTCAACCTGCCGCCGGTGCGTTTCACGCAGGTGTACGCGCCGCAGCATCAGGCCCAGGAAGCGAAAGCCGCCCTCGGTCAGGTCACGGTCAACTGACATGAACCGGCCGCTGCTGTGGCTGCTGATGTGTGTGATTCCTGCGCTGGCGACGGCGCAGGATGAGCCGCTGCGGCTGGCGTACAAGGGCGAGTTGTTGTCGTTGAATCACACGCAACTCGTGTCTCGCGAGCCATTGCCATCGACGCTGGATACACCGCTGGGCAGCCTGTGGAAATTGTTCGTGTACGCATGGCTGGTGGATACCGGTGCTCGCGAGCCGGCGTATGAATGTCGTGGGCAGTCCAAGGACGAAGTTTATTGCTGCTCGGCGGGCGGCAAGATCGAGCGCGATCAGGCGTTGGTGAAATCCTGCGGGTTGTACTTTGAACCGGCGCGGCTGGGCATTGCTTCTGCCGATTGGCGCACGTATTGGCAGGCGCGGCAGGCGCCGTCGTGGTTGCTGGATTTGCCAACTGTGCAACCGGCAACAAGAGTCTCGGTCGCTGAGTTATTGGGCGTTCTGGCTTTGCTGCCGGCGCAGGATCAGATGCGCCGCGTGTTGCTCGACGTCGTGCTGAACGCGGCGGACGGCAACGTCGTCGGTGAACTGGGCGGGCGCTTGCGGGTGAAAACCTGGAGCTGGCTCGGCGATCAGGATCCGCAATCGCGCCAGGGTGGCTTCGCCGGTTGGACGGCGGACGGTTCGCCGGTCTGGGCTGGCGGGCGCGGTACCAGTCAGATGGTCTTGCGCCATTACGGGCAGGCGATGTCGACGGTATTGCCAGCGGCATGGCCGGCCGAGGCGGGGCGTTGTGTCGAAGTCGGCCTGTTCTCGCGCTATCCGCTGACGCGGGTGTTGGCGGGCGAGCGGGTGGTGACGTCCGGCCCGCTGCTGGGCGACTACCGCGTCGAATTCGCCAACGGCAACGCGCTGGATATCCACAGCGCCGGCGAACTGTTTCTGCTCAACGACAAACTGGTCGCCAGACTTGATCGCGAAGAATACGTTGCCCGCGTCCTTGAGCGCGAAGCCAAGCCGGAACCTGCCGAAGCGGCCAAGGCACTGGCCGTGGCCATCCGCACCTATCTGCTGCAAAACGCCACGCGCAACGGCGATTGCCTGAGCATCGACGACAGCAGCAACCGTCAGCGCGTCGCCCCACGCCCGGCTTCCGCCGAGTCGCGCAACATCGCGGCGTGGACGGCGGATCTGGTGTTGGCCGGTAGCACCGTCACCTATCACTCCGATCAACCCGGCCCGGACAAACTCGCCTGGCAACAAGCCGTCGAGCAAGCCAACGCCGGACAGCGTTACGACGCGATTCTGCTGCACGCCTATCCGCGCGCCAGCCTCAGCCGCTGGGGCAACCCGGTCGCCTCCTGCGAAGCACTGCCCGCCGCCCAGGATTGGCTGCAAAAGCAGCGTCGCGGCTGGCGTCCGAGGCTGGAAAGCGAAACCGGCTACAACGAAGTCAGCACCTTCGCCGTGTGCAAACTGGCTTTCGGTCGCCCGTTTGTCGACCGCGAACGCCAGCGCATTTACGTGCGCGGCGTGCTGACGCTGCAGGATCGCCTCGACCTGACTCACGAATACCTGCACCTGGCCTTTGAAGCACATCCCAATGGTCAGGATGAAACCTACATCGAAGGGCTCGCCCGTCACCTCTTGCTGGAATAGACCATGACACTCCGTTATCCACAGGTCTTGCTGTTGCTCTGCGCGTTCAATGCGTTGCCCCTGGCAATGGCCGCCGACAGCGTCAAACTCGACACCCCGGTCGGCGGCTGGCGCACCGGCGCGTCCGAAGGCGAAGGCGAAAACTTCCGCCAGACCGTCAACTACCCGGCCTCCTCGGTCAACACCCCGGTCGGCCAGGCCAACACCGCGCGCATCAGCGGCGAAATCAAAGCCACACCCAAGAGCGAGGAACCTGGCCGACTGATCGTCAACGGCGTCAGCATGCCGCTGAAAATCGACGACAGCGGCCGCTTCGACCGTCCGTTCTCCTTCCCCAACGGCAGCAACAGCGTCGAAGTGCGCAGCCCCGACGGCCAGCAACGCCACCGCACTCAGTTCCTCAACGCCAGCGGCGGCGCCACCCCGGCCAAGCTGCGCGTGCTGCTGTCGTGGGACAGCGACGGCACCGACCTCGACCTGCACCTGATCACCCCCGACGGCGCCCACATTTGGTACGGCGACCGCGTCGCCCCCAACGGCGCAGCACTCGACGTCGACGTCACCACCGGCTACGGCCCGGAAATCTTCGCCATGCCGGCGCCGATCAAGGGCCAGTATCTGGTGTATGTGAACTACTTCGGCGGCGGGTATCGCGGGGATGACGAGGGCGGCGAAGAGGCGGTGCAGCCGCTGACCACGGCGCAGGTGACGGTGATTACCGAGGAAGGCACGCCGAGCGAGAAGATGGAGACGTTTGTGGTGCCGATGCGGGCGGTGGGGGAGTTGACGTTGGTGAAGTCGTTCAGTTATCCGTGAGGCTGAGGTACAGCGAGCGCAGCGTCTGCACACGATTGCGCCCCTGATCCTTGGCGCCGTATAGCGCCTGATCCGCTTCCGAGAGCAGGCGCGACAAGTCATAGCCGGACTCGCGAGTGGTCACCACGCCGATGCTGACGCTGAGCAGGCCCGGCTCAAGAATCGACAGTTGGGAGAATGAGCGGCGGATCCGCTCGGCAATCTCCAATGCAGTCTGCTCATCGCAATCGTTGAGCAAGCAAGCAAACTCCTCACCACCGATCCGCCCGCAAACATCTTCCTTGCGCAGGCTCTCGACCACGATCCGGCCGAACGCAATCAACGCCTGATCCCCAACGGGATGACCATAGGTGTCATTCAGACGCTTGAAGTTATCCAGATCGCAAAGCAGCAACGCCGCTGGTTCCGTGTGCTGCTTGCTGTCGGATAGCAATCGCCCCGCGTGCAACATGAACGCCCGGCGGTTGCCGATGCCGGTCAGCGGATCGCTGAATGCTGCCGCCTTGAGCTTGAGTTCGGCGCGTTCCTTGACCATCGCCAGCGTCACGTAAGCGATGCCGATCACGTACAGCATCGACTCGAACAGCATGAACGAGAAAAACGGGACGCCTTCACCACTGCCCAGCAGGTCTTTGGTCAACGGCAGACCTTCATCGGTGGCGCTGCGTACGGCGTAGAACACTGTGTGCAAAACCGTCAGCACCAGTGCCGGCATGAACGCGACGTCCAGACTGTTGCGACTGCGCCACAGCTCCAGCGTCGTCAGCACGCCATAGGCGAATGCCAGCAGCGAGTAGACCAGCACCCGGTTCGACATCGAATCGTAGAAGGCTGGAATCAGACACAGCGTCAGCCAGACAAGCGAGCCGGCCAGAATCCCCGCCATTGAAGGCGCACGGCCCACCAGCGTGCGCATGGCCATCCAGTTCATCGCCGCACTGAGCAGCAACACCACGTTGCCAAATACGATGGGGATGAAATCCACCCCACGATCACGCCAACTGACCAGCACCACGCCCAAAGCGCCCAGCAGCATCATGCTGCCGAGATAAGCCAACGGCCGCTCGCGGGATTCGCGATACCAGGCATGCAGGGTCAGCAACCCCATCAGAAAAAAAACGAAGACCGAAACGACCAGCAGGGTCGGGATATGCAGGGCCATTCCATGGATTCCCGTGAGGCTCAATACCGGAATCCGGCCGGTGGCGGGAATGCGGGTAAAAACAGAGGGGTGGGTGTTGGGCGGGATTTAGCACTGTGGGGGTTGGGGTTGGCAAGTGTTGGGTTGCCGAGGCAAGACAAAAGTGAAGGGGGTAATCAAATTGTGCAGTGGCTTGCTGCACAATTTCAGTGTGCCCGACAGTGCGGGGAGCTCAGGATTGAGACTCCAATCGATCTTGAGCATCCTTGTAGGCGGCCTCTCGCTCTCGTTTCCCGATAGCGACTACGAACACCACGATCTCTTGATCAAGCACCTGATAGATCAAGCGATAGCCAGCGCTTTTCAGCTTCACTTTGTAGCAATCTGGCAAATCACGAAGTCGATTGGCTTCTATTCGAGGATTCTCTAATACCACCGCGAGCTTCTTTTTGAACTGCTGGCGAATCGTATCGCCCAGTTTGCTCCACTCTTTTAACGCACGACGATCAAATTCAAGGTCATAGGTCATCCAGACTAACCTTGACTCGCTGAGGAGCGGCGAGGCGCTCGGTGACTACGGCGATTAGCGCCTCATCTTCTTCGCTGATGAGTGCGGTCTTGAAGGGCAGTTTGCCCCGCTCGGCAACGTATTGAAGTGTTTGGCGCAAAAGCTCCGAAGGTGTGACACCAAGCTTTTCCAGCTCGGCAAAGGAGCGTTGTTTCAACTCATCATCAATGCGGATGTTGATGGAGGCCATGATGTTATACCTGTAATGACGATTGTCGTTACGGTAACAAGGGGAGCCGTACGCGACAAGCTGGAATTCAGGTTTCAGATGGTAGGCTTGGCTTTCTGTCAGGCATTAAAAAGCCGGCTTGTGGCCGGCTTCTCGGGGACTGGCTTGGTTTATTTTTGGTAAACCGCGTCAGCCTTCAAAACGTACACCCGGATCTGCGTCCGGCTGTGGGACTTGGTCAGACGTTGGTCTGCCGCGTCAGGCGTCATCTGAGCCGCGGGAGCGGGTCGATGCGCAAATGTGGGGCGCAGGATACTGAGTTTTGTTGGGGATTCCCAGCCTGAAGTGCGGTTTAGAGCGACCGCAGTCGAACAAAATCGGGATTTGTACCGATTATCAGGGCCTCATCGCGAGCGGGCTGACTCCTACAGGGGAGGATGTGGCACGGGAGAGGTCAGAGAAACGGCACCACCGGCCGGCGTTTGCCCAGGGTCGACCACCAGAACACCCAGCCAAGAATGTGTATCCGCTGCTCGTCGATCTGCGCCGCGCGGAAGATTTCGTCCGGGTGTTCGGCACTGTTGTGGCTGCGCAGGCGCAGGGCGTTGCCGGGCATGCGGTGCAGGTATTTGATGCGCAGCATGCCGTCGTGTTCGATGGCGTAGATTTCGCCGTCGACCACTTGGGTCAGGCCACGGTCGATGCCGACGATGGAGCCGTCTTCGATGCGCTCGGCCATGCTGTTGCCGATCATGTGCGCGCAGATGGCGTCGGTGTGGCGGATTTCCAGTTGATCGAGGTGGGCGCGGGGCAGGCGGATGGTTTGTTCGGGGTCGAGGATGACGTGGGTCTTGCCGGCACCGGTGGTGAGCGGCGTTTCCTTGAAAAACGGCAATTCGATGTCTTTGGGATCGATGACCGTGTAGACGCCACGGATGGCCTGGGCGTCGAAGGTGTCGCCGTTGCTGGCAGGGGTCTGCAGGTGGGGCGACTCCTTGCTGCCTTCGCCGGTTTTCAGCCAGTCGCTGTTGACCGACAGCAGGCGCGAGACTTCCTCCATGCGATACGCCGGGACTCCCCGGGTGTACCAGTTATGAATGTTTTGGGCTTCCGTGCCCCAGAACTTTGCGAATCCCGTGGTGGTGATGTTCGCTGCTTCCAGGAGTGCCTTGAATCTTGGACCGCTAGTGTTCTTTCTCATAAACACCGAGTCTACGGCCGTGCCAGAGCGGTTTGAATAAACCGAGTGTTCAAAAAATGGCTGTATTTTGCGACTGGATGTAAGACGTCCTTGTGGGAAATCACTCACTTCGAAACTTTTCTGTAGTCCGTCATAAACGTACTGTTTAAAGCGGCTTCTTTCAGGCACAAAAAACCCCGGATCAACCGGGGTTTTCTTCAGGCTTCACGCAGCAAGCAGTGCTTAGCCCTTGTAGGCAGCAACCGACTTGGTGATCGCGTCGCGAGCGGCATCAGCGCCAGCCCAGCCTTCGATCTTGACCCACTTGCCTTTTTCGAGATCTTTGTAGTTCGCGAAGAAGTGCTCGATCTGCTGGATCAGCAGTGGTGGCAGGTCGGTGTATTCCTTCACGTCGACGTACAGCTGGGACAGCTTGTCGTGTGGGACTGCGATGACTTTGGCATCGCCGCCGCCGTCGTCGGTCATGTTCAGGATGCCGACCGGACGCGCGCGGATCACCGAGCCTGGAGCAACCGGGTAAGGGGTCACAACCAGCACGTCGAGGGGATCACCGTCGTCAGCCAGGGTGTTCGGGATGTAACCGTAGTTGGCCGGGTAGAACATTGGGGTGGCCATGAAACGGTCAACGAACAGGCAATCGCTGTCTTTGTCGATTTCGTATTTGATCGGCGCGTGGTTGGCAGGGATCTCGATCGCGACGTAGATGTCGTTCGGCAGGTCTTTGCCAGCCGGAATCTTGCTGTAGCTCATTGGGCGTTGCCCCCGTAGTTGACCAAAAACACTTGGCCGGATTGACCAAAAAGTGGCGGCGATTATAGGCACATTCCTACGCCGACGCCACGTACCAGAAGTCGTGCAGAGCTTAGTCGTGCGCCTGATAGACCGGGTCTGTGGCCTGAAGTTGCCGCAGCCTGCCCAACGGATCCTGCCGGTAGAAAAGCTTCAGTTGCAAGTAGACCTGTGGATAAGTTTCGTGCAGCAGATCCGGGGCGCTGAAGAAGTATTCGCTGGTGACCGCAAAGAACTCGCCAGGGTTCTCGGCGGCATACGGGTCGATGGCGGTTTCGGCATCGGGATTGCGGTCGAGCTGGCGGTTGAGGTCGTCGTAGGCGTGTTGCATGACCTCGGCCCAATCGCTGACGCGCATGTCGGCGTGCAGTGGCGGCAGGCCGTTGGCGTCGCCGTTGAGCATGTCGAGCTTGTGCGCCAGTTCGTGTATCACCAGGTTGTAGCCTTCCCAGCCACCGCTGGACATCACCCCGGGCCAGGCGAGGATGATCGGTCCCTGTTGCCAGGCTTCGCCGCTGTGTTCGCCATCCCATTCGTGCTCGATCCCGCTGGCATCGCGATGCCGTTGCGGACTGAGGAAGTCGTCGGGGTAGAGGATGATTTCGTGAAAGCCCTGATACCAGTTCAAATCGCCCAGATTGAGCAGCGGCAACTGGGCCTGGGCGGCGAGCAGCAGGCGTTGCTCCTGATGCAGTTCGACGCCGGGCAGGGCGGTCAGGTGTTTGTCTTCGAGAAACAGCACACAGGCTTCACGCAGCCACTGATCCTCGGTGGCGCTGATGCCATCGAGGAAACTCAGGTGGTGGCGCACCCGTTGCCACAGGTCGTCGGCAATCGGGTGTCTGGCCAGAATGCGCCGGCGACGCCAGGCGCTCAGTGACCACATCGGATCAGTGGGTTTCGGCTTTGGCGCCGCCGAAACGGCTGCGCACCACACCGATGATCATCGGCACCAGCGACAGCAGGATGATGACGACGACCAGCAGCGACAGGTTCTTCTTGATGAATGGCACGTTGCCGAAGAAGTAACCCAAGGTCACCAGGCCGCCGACCCAGAGGATGGTGCCGAACACGCTGAACGCGAAGAAACGCGGGTAGGGCATTTTCCCGACGCCGGCGACAAACGGTGCAAACGTACGGATGATCGGCAGGAAACGTGCGAGGGTCACGGTTTTGCCGCCGTGCTTGTCGTAGAAATCGTGGGTTTTTTGCAGGTAGTCGCGACGGAAGATTTTCGAGTTCGGGTTACTGAAGAGTTTTTCCCCGGCTGTTCGTCCGATCACGTAGTTGGTGCTGTCGCCGAGGATGGCCGCCAGCATCAACAGACCGCCCAACAGTACCGGGTCCATGCCGCCGCCCGCCGCCACGGCACCGGCGATGAACAACAGCGAATCACCCGGCAGGAACGGCATCACCACCAGGCCGGTTTCACAGAAGATGACAGCGAACAGAATCGCGTAGATCCACGGCCCGTAGTTGGTTACCAGCAAGTCGAGGTACACGTCGAGATGCAGGATAAGGTCGAGCGGGTTGAAATCCATGGGGGCACCTGTGGTGGCGGCCCGACTCGGCAGGCCTGTGCGGATGATTCGGGTGTAAGCCTACAGCGGGGTGTAGTTTTTCTTACAAGCCGGAAAGCTCGGGATTATACGGTCTGAGAGGTGAAAAGCGCGTTGGTTTTGTAGCGGGGAATGTCGGGGTGTGAATTTTTGTCAGGCAGGGATTAATGGTGATGAGGGAGCTCACTCCCTCATCACTGAGGCTTGGGCGATTTACAGCTCGTCGCTGATCGGCAACACGTAGTTCTTGAACTCGGTGTCTTCCTTGAAGCCAATGGATTCGTAGGTCTTTTGCGCCACTTCGTTGTCGGCACTGGTGGAGACGCGCATACGCACGGCCTGGGTCTCCTTGGCCATTTTCTTCGCGGTGCGGATCAGGTTGTCAGCCACCAGTTGGCGGCGGGCGTCTTCGGCGACATAGATGTCGTTGAGGATCCACACGCGCTTGAGCGACAGCGAGGAAAAGCTTGGATACAACTGGCAGAAGCCCATCAGCTTCTTGTCGTCATCGTCGGCCAAGGCCAGATAAATCACCGATTCCTTGCGCCGCAGGCGTTTTTCGAGAAACGCGCGGGAGGAATCCGGGTAAGGCAGGGAACCGTAGAACTCGCGATATTTGACGAACAACGGGGTCAGCAAATCCAGGTGTTCGAGGGTCGCTTGAATAATCCGCATGATAGGTCTCGTCTTCAAGTGGCTGTCTTCAACTGCTCTGACGGCGATGGGAAACCCTGGCGGCCGTGCATCGATCCTGCCTGAAAGTAGCGCAGAAACGCAATGCGGAAACGGTTCAGGTTGTCGACGGGCCCAGTAGGAAGTTTCCCTTCATGTCCGCGCCTGCGTCCGACTCCAGCGTCTGAACCTGTGCTTCGTCCTTCAGATTGACCCCTGACAACTGCCGCCGGCAGGCTTCGCGCATCAGGTACAGCAAGCGATGCGCCGCCATGCCGTAACTCAAGCCCTCAAGCCGCACGTTGGAGATGCAATTGCGGTAGGCATCGGTCAGCCCGATCTTTGGATTGTAGGTGAAATATAACCCCAGGCTGTCTGGCGAGCTGAGGCCCGGACGCTCTCCGATCAGCATCACGACCATTTTTGCGCCGAGCAACTGGCCGATTTCATCACCGACGGCGACCCGCCCCTGTTCCACCAGCAACACGGGGGCAATCGACCAGCCGTCGGCGCTCATCTGCTCCTCCAGGCGGGTCAGAAACGGCAGGGTATGCCGATGCACGGCCAGCGCTGACAGTCCGTCCGCCACCACAATCGCCAGATCGACGCCCCCGGGATGCGCCGAAACGTAATCACGCAGGCTCTGCGCCGAGTCTTCGCTGAGCTTGCGTCCAAGATCCGGGCGTTGCAGGTAGCTATTGCGATCGGTCGCGGCGCTGTGCAGCAACAGGCTGTCGCGCCCGCGCTCGTTCAGTTGCGCGCTGAGCCCGACATGATCGAACGGCAAATGCACCGCATCCCGCGCCTGGGCGTGGGCGAACTGGAAATCCAGTTGGGCGCTGGTCGGCAGGCTGGTGCCGGTACGGCCGAGGGCGATGCGCGCCGGGGTCAGGCGACGCAGCTCCAGCCACGGGTTTTGCGGGTCCACAGGCGGTTTTTCCATAACACTCATCCCAGTTGCGCCAGCGCCTGGCGGAAGGCCGGCGGCAGGTTGTTGCCAAAGCGAACCTTGCCGTCCGCCTGGGTGAAGATGCCCATGTTCGCCAGCCATTGCTCGAACTCCGGCGCAGGTTTCAGGCCCAGGGTCTGGCGCGCGTAGAGCGCGTCGTGGAACGAGGTGGTCTGGTAGTTGAGCATGATGTCGTCGGAGCCGGGGATGCCCATGATGAAGTTGATCCCGGCGACACCCAAGAGGGTCAGCAGGGTGTCCATGTCATCCTGATCGGCTTCGGCATGGTTGGTGTAGCAGATGTCGCAGCCCATCGGCACGCCGAGCAACTTGCCGCAAAAATGGTCTTCGAGGCCGGCGCGGATGATCTGTTTGCCGTTATAGAGGTATTCCGGGCCGATGAAGCCGACCACGGTGTTTACCAGAAACGGCTTGAAATGCCGTGCCACGGCGTAGGCCCGGGTCTCGCAGGTCTGCTGGTCGACACCGTGGTGGGCGTTGGCTGACAGCGCGCTGCCCTGGCCGGTCTCGAAATACATCAGGTTCTGCCCGAGAGTGCCGCGCTTCAGGCTCAGCCCCGCGTCATAGCCTTCCTGCAATACATTCAGGTTGATGCCGAAACTGGCGTTGGCCGCTTCGGTGCCGGCAATCGACTGGAACACCAGATCCAGCGGCACACCACGGTTGATCGCTTCGATCGAGGTGGTGACGTGGGTCAGCACGCAGGCCTGGGTCGGGATGTCGTAGCGCTGGATGATCGCGTCGAGCATCTCCAGCATCGCGCAGATCGAGGCGATGCTGTCGGTGGCCGGGTTGATGCCGATCATCGCGTCGCCGTTACCGTACAACAGGCCGTCGAGAATGCTCGCGGCGATGCCGGACGGCTCGTCGGTCGGGTGATTGGGTTGCAGGCGGGGCGACAGGCGCCCACGCAGGCCGAGGGTGCCGCGAAACTTCGTCACCACGCGGATCTTCTGCGCCACCAGCACCAGATCCTGCACGCGCATGATCTTCGACACGGCGGCAACCATTTCCGGGGTCAGGCCGGGGGCGAGCGCGCGCAGACTGGTTTCGTCGGCCGCGTCGCTGAGCAGCCAGTCGCGAAATCCACCGACGGTGAGGTGGCTGACCACGGCAAAGGCTTGTTTGTCGTGGGTGTCGATGATCAATCGGGTGACTTCATCGGCTTCGTACGGAATCAGCGCTTCCTGCAGAAAATGCGTGAGCGGGATGTCGGCCAGCGCCATTTGCGCGGCCACGCGCTCGCCGTCATTGAGCGCGGCGACGCCTGCCAGGAAGTCCCCGGAGCGCGCCGGGCTGGCCTTGGCCATGACGTCCTTGAGGCTGTCGAAGCGGTAGGTCTGGGCGCCGACGGAATGGGCAAATGCGGCCATGGGGCGGGGTCCTCCAGTAATTACTGCAATCTGCTTTTGTGTAGGAGTGAGCCTGCTCGCGATGCAGGCAACTCGGAACAACAGTCATACCGCGTCGATGCGATCGCGAGCAGGCTCACTCCTACAGGTATTGTGTGCACTTCTATATGGCGGGCACCGGGCGTCAGGCCCGGTGCCGGTGCAACTAGATACCTTCGAGCATAGCGTCTGCCGGGGCTTCGGCGCGTTGCTTGGCGGTCAGCTGGAAGTACAGGTAACCAGCGGCCATGAAGCCCAGGAACACACAACCGATCAGCGTGTTGAACCACGCCATCGCCACCAGGCACACCACCGCCAGGAACAGCGCAATCGCCGGCACCACCGGGTAGCCCGGGGCGCGGAAGGTACGTTCCAGATTCGGTTCGGTTTTGCGCAGTTTGAACAGGCTGAGCATGCTGATGATGTACATCACGATCGCGCCGAACACCGACATGGTGATCATCGCGGCGGTCAGGGTCATGCCCTGTAGATTGACCAGTCCATCGCTGTAGATCGCCGCGATGCCGATCACGCCGCCGGCCAGAATGGCGCGGTGTGGGGTCTGGAAACGTGACAGCTTGGCCAGGCTTTTCGGCAGATAACCCGCGCGGGCAAGGGCGAAGAACTGTCGCGAGTAGCCGAGGATGATCCCATGGAAACTCGCCACCAGGCCGAACAGGCCGATCCACACCAGCATGTGCATCCACGAAGAGTTGTTGCCGACAACGGCTTTCATCGCCTGTGGCAACGGATCGTTGATGTTCGACAGCTGGCGCCAGTCGCCGACACCGCCGGCCATCACCATCACGCCGATGGCGAGGAACACCAGGGTCAGGATGCCGCTGACGTACGCCTTGGGAATCGTGCGTTTCGGGTCCTTGGCTTCTTCGGCCGCCATGGCGGCGCCTTCGATGGCGAGGAAGAACCAGATCGCAAACGGGATCGCCGCGAAGATCCCGGGGATCGAACCCATGGTGAACTCATTGGAACCCGACCAGCCGTTGAGCACGAAGTTGCTGAAGCTGAAGCCCGGTGCGACCACGCCCATGAACACCAGCAATTCGGCGACTGCCAGCACGGTGACCACCAGTTCGAAGGTCGCGGCGATGCTCACGCCGAGAATGTTCAGGGTCATGAACACGAAGTAGGCGCCGACCGCCGCAACCTTCGGATCAAGCTCCGGGTACTGCACGTTGAGGTAGGCGCCGATCGCCATGGCAATCGCCGGTGGTGCAAAAACGAACTCGATCAGGGTGGCGATGCCGGCGATCAATCCGCCTTTCTCGCCGAAGGCCCGACGGCTGTAGGCAAACGGCCCGCCCGCGTGGGGAATCGCGGTGGTCAGTTCGGTAAAGCTGAAGATGAAGCAGGTGTACATGGTCGCGACCATCAGCGCCGTGACCAGAAAACCGAGGGTGCCCGCAGTGCCCCAGCCGTAACTCCAGCCGAAGTATTCGCCGGAAATCACCAGGCCGACGGCAATGCCCCAGAGGTGCAGGGTGCCGAGTGTGGGTTTGAGCTGTGTGGTGGAAGTCATAAGTCCTCTCTGTTTTTTATTGTTCGATCTGTTGGACTTTCGGGTGCAGAGGTTGGGTGGATGGATGCTGTTCACGCAGCGGCAGTTTTCGGCAAAAACCTGAATGACGGGTACGCAAGGGCCGTGCCAGAGCGGCCAGGCCTTGTGTGTTGTGTCATTAAGGACGCCTTCGCGAGCAAGCCCGCTCCCACATTGGATTTGTGCCCAATCCAACAGTGTGGGTCGACGCAAGTCCCCTGTGGGAGCGGGCTTGCTCGCGAAGGCGATTGAACAGGCAACACAGAATCATCTGTGTTGCCCAGGGTTTTAGAAGAAGCCCAACGGATTGATGTCGTAGCTCACCAGCAGGTTTTTGGTCTGCTGATAGTGATCGAGCATCATCTTGTGGGTTTCACGGCCGACGCCGGACTTCTTGTACCCGCCGAACGCGGCGTGCGCCGGGTACAAGTGGTAGCAGTTGGTCCACACGCGACCGGCCTTGATCGCGCGGCCCATGCGGTAGGCGCGGTTGATGTCGCGGGTCCACAGGCCGGCACCGAGGCCGAACTCGGTGTCGTTGGCAATCGCCAGGGCTTCGGCTTCGTCCTTGAAGGTAGTGATGCTCACCACCGGGCCGAAGATTTCTTCCTGGAACACGCGCATTTTATTGGTGCCCTTGAGCAGGGTCGGCTGGATGTAATACCCGGTCGCCAGATTGCCCTCGAGTTTTTCCACCTTACCGCCGGTCAGCAGCTCGGCACCTTCGCCCTTGGCGATTTCCAGGTACGACAGGATCTTGTCGAACTGCTGCTCGGACGCCTGTGCGCCGACCATGGTGTCGGTGTCCAGCGGGTCGCCGCGTTTGATCTGCAGGACTTTTTTCATGACGACGGCCATGAACTCGTCGTAGATCGATTCCTGTACCAGCGCACGGGACGGGCAGGTGCAGACTTCGCCCTGGTTGAAGAACGCCAGCACCAGACCTTCGGCAGCCTTCTCGATGAAGGTCGGTTCGGCCTGCATGATGTCTTCGAAGAAGATGTTCGGCGACTTGCCACCCAGTTCCACGGTGGACGGAATGATGTTCTCGGCCGCGCATTTCATGATGTGCGAGCCGACCGGGGTCGAGCCAGTGAACGCGATCTTGGCGATGCGTTTGCTGGTGGCCAGCGCTTCACCGGCTTCTTTGCCGAAACCTTGCACCACGTTGAGCACGCCCGGTGGCAGCAGATCACCGATCAGCTCCATCAGTACGCAGATGCCCAGCGGAGTCTGCTCGGCAGGCTTGAGCACCACGCAGTTGCCGGCGGCCAGCGCCGGGGCGAGTTTCCACGCGGCCATCAGCAGCGGGAAGTTCCAGGGGATGATCTGGCCGACCACGCCCAGCGGTTCATGGATGTGATAGGCCACGGTGTTGCCGTCGATTTCGGCAGCGCTGCCTTCCTGGGCGCGCAGGCAGCCAGCGAAGTAGCGGAAGTGGTCGGCAGCCAGCGGGATGTCGGCATTGAGGGTTTCTCGGATGGCTTTGCCGTTGTCCCAGGTTTCGGTGATCGCCAGCAGTTCGAGGTTCTGTTCGATGCGGTCGGCGATTTTCAGCAGGATCAGCGAGCGCGCCTGCACCGAGGTCGAACCCCATGCATCGGCAGCAGCGTGGGCGGCGTCCAGTGCCTTGTCGATGTCTTCGCCAGTGGAACGGGGGAATTCGGCAATCGGCTGGCCATTCACTGGCGAGGTATTGGTGAAGTACTGACCTTTGACAGGCGCGACGAACTCGCCGCCGATGTAGTTACCGTACTTGCTCTTGAACGAGACTTTGGCGCCTTCAGTACCGGGGTGAGCGTAACGCATGATGATGTTCTCCTTGGCTTTGTACTTATTAGAGAAACGCGCAAGTGCGCTTGATATAAGCGTAGAGCAAAGCTCGGGCCATTGCCGTGCAGGTCAGGCAAATCAAGGCCTTGCGTATTTTTTGTCGGACAGGCGGACGGCGCCTGTGACGGTTTCGGTACAGCCTGGGTGACAGTTTGTACCGCTTTTGGCACAGCCTGTGACCGAGCGGTCTCGCCAGCATTGCAATGCGCCGACGGCTGGAGGATGCTGGCTGCAAATCGCCCAGATGTACCCCTTGTGGCGAGGGGATTTAGCGAAACGTCGCACCGCCCCGATCGGCTGCGCAGCAGTCGTAAATCCGGTGTACGCGGTGAATCTAAGAAGCCACGTTGGTTTGATTGGGGGTGCTTCGCAACCCATCGGGGATAAATCCCCTCACCACAAGGTATGTGCCAGCCAACCAAGAGGCGGCACTGATCTCGGGGAGAATAATAAGAAATGCACGACAACCATTTGAGTCGCCATGCCCAACAGGTGCTCACCGTGACCCAGGGCAAGCCGCACTTGCACGGGCCCGGTGCCGATCCGTCGATTGCCCGTTCGTGGCTGCGCTGTCTTGAGGACTATCACCTCGACCCGGCCTTGGCCATGGCGCCCACCGTGCTCGAGCACGGGCGCGTCCTCGAAAGCCGCGAGCGGCTGCAACAGGTGTTGCAGATTGCCGGCAATGAAATGAGCAGCCTGCATCAACAACTGTCCGGGGCCGGCCACGCGGTGCTGCTGACCGACGCGCGCGGGGTGATCCTCAACTGTGTCACCGCACCCGCCGAGCGCAAGATTTTCGAACGTGCCGGGCTCTGGCTCGGCGCCGACTGGAGCGAAGCCTGCGAAGGCACCAACGGCATCGGCACCTGCCTGGTCGAGCGCCAGGCGCTGACCATTCACCAGGACGAACACTTTCGCGGCCGCCACACCGGGCTGACCTGCTCGGCGAGCCCGGTGTTCGACCCGCACGGCGAATTGCTCGCGGTGCTCGACGTGTCCTCGGCGCGCCACGATGTTTCACGCCAGAGCCAGTTCCACACCATGGCGCTGGTCAATCTGTCGGCGAAGATGATCGAGAGCTGCTATTTCCTGCGTTGCTTCGATAACCAGTGGTTGCTGCGATTTCATCTGCAGGCCGAGTCCGTCGGCTTGTTCAGCGAAGGGCTGCTGGCGTTTGACGGGGAAGGGCGGATCAGCGCGGTCAACCAGAGTGCGCTGAACCTGCTGGGGCATATTCGCGGTGGCTTGCTCGGCAAACCGGTGGAAGCGTTTTTCGATTGCTCGCTGGACGAACTGCTTGGCCGCGCCAGTGCCAATGCCAGCGCCAGTTGGCCGTTGCGCACCCGTGACGGGCGGCCTCTGTTTGCCTTGCTGCGCGGCGAATCACGCAAGCCGCTGCCGATCATGCCGGCGCCGGTGGTGGTCAAGGCTCAACCACTGGCGGGCATTTGCCTCGGTGACGCGGCGCTGCAGGCCGATTTCCGCAAGGCGCTGCGCGTGTTCGAGCGTGATGTGCCGCTGCTGGTCAACGGCGAAACCGGCTCCGGCAAGGAGGCTTTCGCCAAGGCCGTGCATCATGCCAGTCAACGCGCCAACAAAGCTTTCGTCGCCCTTAACTGCGCGGCGATTCCCGAGAGTCTGATCGAGAGCGAGTTGTTCGGTTATCGCGGCGGCAGTTTCACCGGCGCGCGCAAGGACGGCATGCGCGGCAAGTTGCAGCAGGCCGATGGCGGCACGCTGTTTCTCGATGAAATCGGCGACATGCCGCTGGCGTTGCAGACCCGTTTGTTGCGGGTGCTGGAAGACCGCCAAGTGGTGCCGATCGGCGGCGAACCGGAGGCGGTCAACGTGCGGATCATCAGCGCCACCCACCGCAATCTGCTCGAGCGGGTCGAAGACGGCAGTTTCCGTGAAGACCTGTATTACCGGCTCAACGGCCTCGAAGTCGCGCTACCGGCGTTGCGCGAACGCAGCGACAAGTCGCAATTGCTGGATTTCCTGCTGGCCGAGGAGGCGGGTGGGGAAATTATCGTGATCGACGAACCGGCGCGCCAGGCGTTGCTGGCCTTCAACTGGCCGGGCAACGTGCGGCAGTTGCGCAATGTTCTGCGTACGCTGGCGGCGTTGTGCGATGACGGTCGGATCGGGCTGGAGGATCTGCCGGCGATGATTCGTCAGGTGCGGCCGCCACTGGAGCTGAAGACGGTTGAGTCCGAGCATCCGCTGGAGGGCGCCGAGCGTTTGGCGTTGCTCAATGTGCTGGAGCAGACCCGCTGGCACATGACCCAGACCGCGCAACAACTCGGGGTCAGCCGCAACACCCTTTATAGAAAGCTGCGTAAACACGCGATTAGCCGCTGAACCGAGTCGCGCCATTCGCGAGCAAGCCCGTCCCCCCACAGGGTCAGCGCTGATTTTGTGGGAGCGGGCTTGCTCGCGAAGGCGTCGGCAAAGGCGAAACACAAGGTGCGATTTTCCCCACCCTACGCTAACCTGCGGCCATGTTTTACGAGGTCGACTATGCACATTCATATTCTGGGTATCTGCGGGACTTTCATGGGCTCGATGGCGGTTCTGGCCAAAGAGCTGGGCCATCACGTGACTGGCTCCGACGCCAACGTCTATCCGCCGATGAGCACGCAGCTTGAGGCTCAGGGCATTCAACTGACCCAAGGCTACGACCCGGCTCAGCTCGATCCGGCGCCGGATCTGGTGGTGATCGGCAACGCCATGTCCCGCGGCAACCCGGCGGTGGAATATGTGCTGAACAAAGGCCTGCCTTACGTCTCCGGCCCGCAGTGGCTGGCCGATCACGTGCTGCAGGGTCGCTGGGTGCTGGCGGTCGCCGGTACGCACGGCAAGACCACCACCAGCAGTATGCTCGCCTGGGTACTGGAACACGCCGGCATGAGCCCGGGGTTCCTGATCGGCGGTGTGCCGCAGAACTTCTCGGTGTCCGCGCGTCTGGGCGGCACGCCGTTCTTCGTGATCGAGGCGGACGAATACGACAGCGCGTTCTTCGACAAGCGTTCGAAGTTCGTCCACTATCGCCCGCGCACCGCGATCCTCAACAACCTTGAGTTCGATCATGCGGACATTTTCCCCGATCTGCCGGCGATCGAGCGGCAGTTCCACCACTTGGTGCGGACCATCCCGAGCGAAGGTCTGGTGATTCACCCGACCACCGAGCCTGCCTTGCAGCGCGTGATCGAAATGGGCTGCTGGACCCCGGTGCAAACCACCGGTGCCGGCGGTCAGTGGCAGGTCAAGTTGCTGAAAGGCGATGGTTCGGCGTTCGAAGTGATGTTCGAAGGCGTGTCTCAAGGCACCGTCGAATGGGAACTGACCGGTCAGCACAACGTCGCCAACGCCCTGGCTGCCCTGGCGGCTGCGCGGCATGTTGGTGTGGTGCCATCGATGGGCATCGCCGGATTGAGCGCATTCAAGAACGTCAAACGCCGGATGGAGAAAGTCGCCGAAGTACGCGGCATCACCATCTACGACGACTTCGCCCACCACCCGACCGCGATCGCCACCACCCTCGATGGCTTGCGCAAACGTATCGGTGACGCACCGCTGATCGCGATCATCGAGCCGCGCTCCAACTCGATGAAGCTCGGCGCGCACCGTGACGGTCTGCCGGACAGCGTGGTCGATGCCGACCAGGTGATCTGGTACGCCCCGGCCAACCTCGGCTGGGATCTGGCCGGTACCGCCGCACTGTGCACCGTGCCGTCGATTGTCAGCGATTCGCTTGAAGGCATCATCGAACGCGTGAAGAGCCAGGCTCAGCCTGGCACTCACGTGGTGATCATGAGCAACGGCGGCTTCGGCGGCCTGCACGGCAAACTCGCCGAGGCGTTGCAATGAACACTCTTTCCCAGGACGGCGGCCCGGAACGCATCACGCTGGCGATGACCGGCGCGTCCGGCGCGCAGTACGGATTGCGCCTGCTCGATTGCCTGGTGCGTGAAGATCGCGAAGTACACTTCCTGATCTCCAAGGCGGCGCAACTGGTGATGGCCACCGAGACCGATGTCACGTTGCCGCCCAAGCCGCAGATGATGCAGGCGTTCCTCACCGAGTACACCGGGGCGGCGGCCGGGCAGATCCGCGTGTACGGCAAGGAAGACTGGATGTCGCCGGTGGCCTCGGGCTCCGGCGCGCCAGCGGCGATGGTCGTGGTGCCGTGTTCCACCGGCACCTTGTCGGCGATTGCCACCGGCGCCTGCAACAACCTGATCGAGCGGGCTGCGGACGTGACGCTGAAGGAACGTCGCCAGTTGATTCTGGTGCCGCGCGAAGCGCCGTATTCGAGCATTCATCTGGAGCACATGCTCAAGCTGTCGAACATGGGCGTGACCATCCTGCCGGCCTCGCCGGGTTTCTATCACCAGCCACAGACCATCGATGACCTGATCGATTTCGTCGTGGCGCGGATTCTCAATCTGCTGGGCATTCCTCAGGACATGCTGCCGCGTTGGGGCGAGCATCATCTGAGCAGCGATGAATAAGCTGCTGACGATGGTGCTGGCGCTGCAACTGGCCGGCTGCGCCACGGCGCGGACGCTGGATGCCGCCAAGCCGGGTGCGCCAGTGGTGTACTCCGGGACGCGGCTGGATTTGTACGCGATGAATGGCGGGTGCTGTGCGATGGATCGGTTCGGGGCTGAAGCGCCGAGCTATCCGGGGGTGGACCTGCCGGCGAGTGCATTGCTCGATACGCTGCTGTTGCCGTTGTCATTGCTGACGGTTATCGGCGTGGGGTTTCAGGCAACGGGCGGATTGTAGTTAGACAGATCGTTCCCACGCTCTGCGTGGTAACGCCTCCGGTGACGCTCTGCGTCACGCTTTGGGACGCAGAGCGTCCATGGCTGCATTCCCACGCAGAGCGTGGGAAAGATCATGCGGCGGAAGATTATTTGCCTAGCTTGCGCAAATCATCCGACTCGATCACCCGCACACCATCCTGCTCTTCCAGCGCCAACCGCCACATCGCCCGCGCCAATTGGCAGGCCTCGATGCCACGGTATTTACCCGGAATCAGTTTCGACAACGGCCCGGCCAGCTGTTCGGCCAAGCGTGGCTCCGTGCGTTCGCCCAACAACAGCGAAGGCCGGCAAATGGTCAGTTGCGGCCAGTCCTGCGCACGCAATGCCTGCTCCATTTCGCCTTTGACCCGATTGTAGAAGACCGACGATTTCGGATCGGCGCCAATCGCGCTGATTACAATCAGGTGCCGCGCGCCCATCTCCCGCGCGCGTTTGGCGAACGCCACGACCATGTCCAGATCCACCGCACGAAACGCCGCTTCTGAACCGGCCTGCTTGATCGTGGTGCCGAGGCAGCAATAGGCGATATCGACCCGGCCACTTAGTTGAGGCAGAAACGCCTGTGGATCACCGACCGGGTTTTCCAGATGTGGATGTTCCGCCAAGGGTCGACGCGAAGGGGCGAGCACGCGAGAAATCGTTGGCTCGTTGAGCAAGCGGTCGAGCAGGTGTTCACCGGTCAATCCGGTGGCTCCGGCAAGCAATACGTGCTGAGGCGTCAAGTACATTGTGTCTCTCCCTTGATACTGTTCAGCTTAGTTGCTGTTTGTCGCTCCGTCGTTCAATGCAGCGCTTTGCAAAGCTTTTCTTGCTTGCTGTTTGCGTAGCAGTTGCCAATGCGACAGCACGGTCTTGGGCGCCCAGATCTGCGGTTCCGAGGCTTCGAAACTGTCAGCCAGCTCACGCTCGGCAACCGTGGCCTTGGCCAGTTTGAAGGCTTGTTCGAGGTCGTCGGTCTGGTTCAGCGCCTGGGCGAACAAGGCATCGCCGAAGTAGGTGAAGTTGGCTTCTTCCGAGCAGCCGAACGACACCCGATCGGCACGTGAGGCGGTCATGATCAGAGTGCGCTCGTCTTTCAGCGCGGGGATGAAACCGCCGGAGTAGCACGATGAAATCACGATCACCTTGTCGCGATTTTTCAGCGGCGCGAGCACGGCGGCGAGCTCATCGGCGGGCAGATCGGCCAGCTCCATGCGCGGCTGGTCGAGCACCAGTTCGTGTTCGGCGGTGCCGTGGCTGGTCAGGTAAATGAACACCAGGTCTTCCGGGCCGCTGCGTTCGGCCAGGGTTTGCGCTGCGCGGCGCAGGTTTTCGCGGGTGGCCATCGGCCGATCGGCGAGATGGTCGCGGTGGTTGACCAGGCGAATCTGGCCATAGGCACCGAAGCGTGTGGTGAGCATATTGGCGACGTAGTCGGACTCGCGCAGGAACACGCTTTGCTTGCCGTCGCCACCGAGGGTCAGAGTGTACAGCTCAACGGCCGGTGTCGAGGCGGGCACGGCGGCCAGCGCCTCATCGAGCAGGCGGCCCTGAGCCAGCAGGCCGAGTTCGAGGGTGTCGGGCAGGAGCTTGCCGTCGGCGTCACGCACGCGTTGGCCGTTGATCCAGGTGCCGCTGAGCACGGTGCCATCGGTCAGCACCAGGGTGCCGCGCCCGGCGTAGCTGTCGCTGTCGAACTCGCCGATGTAGAAGCTGCCGTCAGACAGGTTCAAGCGGCCCTGACCACTGAAGCGCCAGTCATTGAAGTAGCCGATGTAATGGCTGCCGTCAGCGCCAATCAATTCGCCTTTTCCGGTCAGCGCGCCTTCCTTGAACTGGCCGAGCCAGACGTCGCCATCGGCGTTTTCATAGCGGCCCTTGCCGTGCAGCTGACTGTTCTTGAAGCCGCCGACATAGATGTCGCCATCGGCACTGTTGAACGTGCCGTTGCCTTCGAGCTGGCCGTTGACGAAATGACCGCTGAACGTATTGCCGCTGGCGTCGCCGCGCTGGCCTTCGCCATTGGGTTTGCCGTGGGTGAACTGGCCCTGATAGGAGCTGCCGTCGTCCATTTCCAGACGGCCCAGCCCGGAATACTGGTCAGCCTTGAACTCGCCACGGTAGGTCATGGCGTTTTCCTTGAGGGTGCCTTCGCCGTCGCGCCGGCCCTGCTTGAAGCCGCCGGTGTAACTGCTGGCGTTGGTGGTCAGGCTGCCCTGGCCATCGAACAGGCCCTGCTGGAACTGGCCGCGATAGACCTCGCCGTTGCTGCCGTGCCACTCACCCTGACCGTGCCATTGGCCCTTGTCGAACTGCCCGGCGTACCAGCTGCCGTTGGGGTAGTCGACGCGACCCTGGCCTTGCAGCAAGCCGTTGACCAGCTCGCCGCGATAGCGTCCGCCGTCCGGCAGGCGCGCATCCGGAGGCAGCAGCGATTCGCCGTCGCCGCACGCAGTGAGCATCAGGGTCAGGGCAAGGGGGGCAAGGGAAGCGAGTGGGCGCATAGCGGGATCCGGGCAATTAGGCGACCGAGTATGCCGCAGCTATGTGACCTTATACAGCCGGTAAAAACAGCGCTGATGCGAAACAGCGTGCGCTGTTTCGCATCCAGTGACTTAAACGAAGCAGAGCGACAGCGGTTCGGCGATATAGGCCGGTTTGTCCGAGCCCTCTATCTCAAGCGTGGCGGTGGCCTTGAGCAGCCATTGCCCGGGTTTCTTCTCGGTCACTTCGGCCAGATCGACCTTCAGCCGAACTTTTGAATTGACCTTCACCGGCTGGATGAAACGCACGCTGTCCAGCCCGTAGTTGACCACCATCTTCAGGCCTTGCGGCAGCACGAGGATGTCTTCCATCAATTTGGGGATCAGCGACAGCGACAGGAAACCGTGGGCAATGGTGCTGCCAAATGGCGTTTGCGCGGCTTTGACCGGGTCGACATGGATGAACTGATAATCCCCGGTGGCTTCGGCGAACAGGTTGATACGCTCCTGATCGATGGTGAGCCATTCGGAACGTCCGAGTTCCTTGCCGACATAATCTTTGAGCTCTGCAACGGGAACATAGGGCATTGAGACTCTCCTTGGGTTCATCGGTTTTATAGTTTTTCAGGTGGGGGATTTGACCGCCCTGCGAACCACTGTAGATCAACATGACGATTTGCTCCGGTCAACCTGCCATGCTTTTGGCGAATGCCGATCCATAGCGCTGCCGTGCTTATAATGCCGATGACTTGCGGGGGGAGATGTCTGATGTTGTTACGTGGCCTGACCATGCTGGTGCTGTTCCAACTGCTCGGCACGGCACTCAACCATTTGCTGTTGCCGGTGCTGCCGGGGCCGATCATCGGCCTGCTGCTGTTGCTGGTGTTCCTGATCATTTGCGGTGAAGTCGGCGAGCCGCTGAACCTTGCGGCCGGCAGTCTGCTGCGTTATCTGCCGTTGCTGCTGGTGCCGCCGGCGGTGGGTGTGATGGTCTATGCGAGTGATATTGCCGCCGATTTCTGGGCGATTGTCGGCGCGCTCGTCCTGTCGTTGATCCTGTCGATGGCCTTCGCCGGGGTGCTGATGCAGCGCATGGTCAAGCGACACGCGCACCGGTCGGAGGAGTCCTGATGCTCTTCGACTGGCAAGGGGCATGGGCCTCGGTAATCCATCATCCGCTGTTTGGCATCGGCATCACCCTGGGTGCCTATCAACTGGTGCTGGCGGCGTTCGAGAAAACCCGCTGGATCTTTCTGCAACCGGTGCTGGTCTCCATGCTGTTGGTGATCGGCGTGCTGGTCGGCTGTGGCCTGACTTACGCCGAGTACCGCAAGAGCACCGAGATCCTCAGCATTCTGCTGGGCCCGGCGACAGTTGCGCTGGCGGTGCCGCTGTATCTCAACCTCAAGCGTATCCGCCAATTGTTCTGGCCGATTTTTACTACGCTGGTGATAGGCGGGGTGGTCGCGACGGGCATGGGCGTGTTACTGGGCTGGTGGTTTGGTGCCGAGCACATGATTCTGATGACCATGGCGCCGAAGTCGGTGACCTCGCCGATTGCCATGCTGGTGGCCGAGCAGATCGGTGGTGTCGCGGCGCTGGCGGCGGTGTTCGTGTTGATCACCGGGGTGATCGGCGCGATCTTCGGCCCGGCGTTGCTGACCCGCCTCGGCGTGCACAGCCCCGAGGCGCGTGGCATGGCGCTGGGCATGACCGCGCACGCCGTCGGCACTTCGGTGGCACTGCAGGAAAGTGATGAGTGCGGCGCCTTCGCGGCGCTGGCGATGAGTCTGATGGGCGTGGCCACGGCAGTGTTCCTGCCGTTGGCGGTGTCGATGGTGGTCTAAGGAAATGTCTATGAGTCTGCCGCTTTTCCCGCTGAACACAGTGCTGTTTCCCGGCTGCAATCTCGACTTGCAGATCTTCGAGGCGCGCTACCTGGACATGATCGGCCGCTGCATGAAACAGGGCGGCGGTTTCGGCGTGGTGTGCATCCTTGAGGGGCACGAAGTCGGCGTCGCACCAGAGGGCTTTGCCCAGGTCGGCTGCGAAGCGCGGATCACCGATTTCCAGCAGCAGGACAATGGCCTGCTGGGGATTCGCGTGCAGGGCGGGCGGCGCTTTCAGGTGCTGCGCACCGAGGTGCAGCGCGATCAGTTGATTCTCGCCGACGTCGAGTGGCTGGACGATGAACCGGAGCAACCGTTGCAGGATGAAGACGCCGATCTGGTGGCGCTGCTCAAGGCCTTGGCCGAGCACCCGATGGTCGAGGCGTTGAACATGGGCAACGAAGCGCTGGGGCAGCAGTCGCTGGCCAATCAGTTGGCGTATCTGCTGCCATTCGCCGAAGAGGACAAGATCGACCTGCTACAACTCGACGATCCGCAGCAACGGCTGGATGCGATCCAGGCGCTGCTCGATGAGTTGCAGGGCGAGTTGTTCGCCTGAACGTCAGTAGGCGTAACGCAGCATCGTTTGCGGCAGATGCCGGAAGACGAACAGGCTGAACAGCACCAGCAGCGCCGGCAGAATCAGCCACCAGACCTTGACCGGCATCGGCTTGAGCGGCGCCTGGCGCTGACTCAACCACAAACCTGCCGCACACACGCATGCGGCGAGCATTGCGCCAGCCAGAATATCGGTCGGCCAGTGCGCACCCAGATACACCCGTGACAAGGCAATCGACAGCGCCGGAATACAGCCGAGCAGCAGCCAGGTCAGACGCATGCGCGGTGGCTGGCCACGACCGGCGAGAACGGCGAGCACCAGAAACAGCGCGAACGAACCCGAAGCGTGGCCGCTGGGCATGCTGTAACTGGTCAGTGGATCGGTCAGCACCTCCGGGCGCACCCGGGCGAAAAACTGTTTGGTGACGGTGTTCAGCAGCGCGGTGCACAGCAGCGTGCCGCCGGCAAAGATTGCCTGGCGCCATTGCCGGCAGAGCAGCAACAGACCGGTGAGCAGGGCGCTGAACATCAGCATGTTGCGGAATTCACCGATCAGGGTGAACGTCACCGCGATTTCATCCAGCAGCGGCTGACGATGTTCCTGCACCAAGGTCATCACGCCCTGATCGAGGGCGCTCAGGTACGGATAGCCCACGAACAGGCCGAGCAGAATCAACAGGCTCATGCTGCTGATCCAGATCGTCGCCCGGCGGTGCTGACGCAAGCTGCTGTTGACGCTCAGGCCGAGCATCACTGCGATACTGGCGGCGACGATGCCGGCCTGCAGCCAGAAACCTTCCGGCAGCGGCAAGCGGATCGCCGCGCCTGTGGCCCAGCCCGGCAGCAGGTAGGCGACACTCCAGCCGGCGGCGGCCAGCAGGCTGACCGCGGCAAAGCGCGGGAAGGGCATGTCGCACATCCCGGCGACCATCGGCAGCATCGGCCGTAACGGGCCGATGAAGCGCCCGACCAGCAGGCTGGCGATGCCGTAGCGCTGGAAGTAGGTTTCGGCGCCGGCCATCCACTCCGGATGGTGACGCAGCCCCGGCAAACGGCGGATGTTCTGGTGGAAATGGCGGCCGAGGAAGTACGAAATCACATCGCCCAGAATCCCGCCGAGAAAGCCCAGCAGCAGGGTTTCGCTCAACGACAGCGCGCCGCTGCCGGCCAATACGGCGACGGCAAACAGCAGCACCGTGCCCGGCACGATGAGCCCGGCAATCGCCAGACACTCCACGCAGGCAACGATAAACACCGCAGCCGCCAGCCACTGCGGATTGGCGGCCAGCCAACCGGTCACGCTATCGAGCCATGGGCCCATAAAACCACTCCATCAAATCTTCAATTGATCCTTGTAGGAGTGAGCCTGCTCGCGATGGCGCTTGGTCAGTCGACTTCTTCGTTGACTGATACACCGCTATCGCGAGCAGGCTCACTCCTACAGTGAATTCCTTTTACTTCAGACCTGCCTCTAACCTCGGCAACAGGAAATAATCGCGACCTTCGACCTGACCCCGGCGCAGCGGGTTCCGTGTGCACCATTGCGCGTAAGTGGCGTCGACAAACCGGTACATCAGATGTTCGTCACGGCCATGAGGGATGCCCAGGCGGGTGGTCTGAATGATTTGCGCTGGCGCCGCCCCGGTGTCTTCCACCAGCAGCAGTTCATGGTCGAAACGCTTGGCGTCCCATACCGGCACCTTCAACCCCAGTGCCTTGCACAGCAAGGTCTGGCCGGCGCACAGCTTTTGCGAAGAACGTGGTCGGCCCTGAGCATCGGGGTTGTTCAGCAGCATCTGCGCCAGACTCGCCGGCCCGCTGAGCTCATCGATCCATGGGTAGGCGGATTTGATCAACACGGCGTTGCCCGGCCCTTGAGCGCTGAAGTTCAGCGAGTCGCCGCCGCGGGCGTAATACATATAGATGTGCCCGCCATCCAGAAACAAAGCCTTACGCTTTTCCGTGTAGCCGAGGGACGCATGACTGCCTTTTTCCGCGCAGTAATAGGCCTCGGTTTCAATGATCCGGGCACTCAGCCACAGATCGCCGACCCGGTGGCGGATGACTTTGCCGAGCAGGTCGCGGGCCAGCATTTGCGCGTCACGGTCGAAAAAAGCGTCCGGAAGGCCCAGTGGCAGGCGCTCTGCGGTCGCTCGAACGGTCAGGTTGGACATGGCAAACGGTGTTTATCCAGGCGAAGGAGGTCGTGATGATAACAATCCGAGGCTTAATTACGGCTGAACATCGGCAAATTGCAGTCCATTTCGACCATCCGCCTGTCACCGCTGTTAGTCCCGGGACGCGACAGCTATAATCTGCCGCTTTCCTCTTTGCCAAGACCCCAGCAGACCATGACTGAGTCCGTTCTTGACTACATGACCCGATTGGGTCGCGCCGCCCGCGAAGCTTCCCGGGTCATCGGCCGTGCCAGCACCGCGCAGAAAAACCGCGCCCTGCAGGCTGCTGCCAATGCCTTGGACGCCGCGCGCGCCGAGCTGGCCGCCGCCAATGAACTGGATCTGGCTGCCGGCCGCACCAATGGTCTGGAGCCGGCCCTGCTGGAACGTCTGGAACTGACTCCGGCGCGCATCGACGGCATGATCGTCGGCTTGCGTCAGGTCGCCGCACTGCCGGATCCGGTCGGCGCGATCCGCGACATGAGCTTTCGCCCGTCCGGGATTCAGGTCGGCAAGATGCGCGTGCCATTGGGTGTGATCGGGATCATCTACGAATCCCGTCCCAATGTGACCATCGATGCCGCCAGCCTCTGCCTGAAGTCGGGCAACGCGACCATCCTGCGCGGTGGCTCCGAAGCGATTCATTCCAACCGGGCGATTGCCGTGTGCATCCAGCGCGGTCTGGCCGAGGCCGAATTGCCGGCAGCCGTGGTGCAAGTGGTCGAAACCACCGACCGTGCCGCCGTTGGCGCAATGATTACCATGCCCGAGTACGTCGACGTGATTGTGCCGCGCGGCGGCCGAGGCCTGATCGAACGCATCAGCCGCGATGCCCGCGTGCCGGTGATCAAGCACCTGGACGGTATCTGCCACGTTTATGTCAGTGCTCACGCCGACCTGGCGAAAGCCCAGCGCATCGCCTTCAATGCCAAGACCTACCGTTATGGCATCTGTGGAGCGATGGAGACCTTGCTCGTCGATCAGAGTGTTGCGAAGGATTTCCTGCCGCCGATGGCTGCCCAGTTCCGCGAAAAAGGCGTCGAGCTGCGTGGTTGCGAGCGTACCCGGGCGATCATTGGCGCCGTGGCGGCCAGCGAAGACGACTGGAGCACCGAGTATCTGGCGCCAATCCTGTCGATTCGGGTGGTCGACGATCTGGATCAGGCCATCGAACACATCAACCATTACGGCTCGCACCATACCGACTCGATCGTCAGCGAAAACCTCGCCGACACCCGTCGTTTCGTGGCCGAAGTCGACTCGGCGTCGGTGATGATCAACACCCCGACCTGCTTCGCCGATGGATTCGAATACGGATTGGGTGCCGAGATCGGCATTTCTACTGATAAGCTGCACGCCCGTGGCCCGGTGGGCCTCGAAGGACTGACCTGCGAGAAGTACATCGTGGTCGGTGATGGCCAGTTGCGCGGCCAGGCGACGGTCTGACTTGACCGACCTCGACCTGACAGCGCCGCTGCCTGACAGCGAACTCCGACCCCGGCGCATCGGCGTACTGGGCGGCACGTTCGATCCGGTGCACATCGGTCATTTGCGCGGTGCGCTGGAAGTGGCCGAAGCGCTGCTGCTCGACGAACTGCGCATGATGCCCAGCGCCCGGCCGCCGCACCGCGATACACCGCAGGTGTCGGCGCAGGATCGACTGGCGATGGTCGAGTGTGCGGTGGCCGGAGTGCCGCCGCTGGTGGTGGACGCCCGCGAGCTACAGCGGGACAAACCGTCCTACACCATCGATACCCTGGAGTTGATGCGTGCCGAAATGGCCGCTGAAACCCAGGTTTTTCTGCTTTTGGGCTGGGACGCATTTTGCGGCCTGCCCACTTGGCACCGCTGGGAGGAGTTGCTCCAGCATTGCCACATCCTGGTGCTACAGCGCCCGGACGCCGACAGCGAACCGCCGGATGCCTTGCGCAACCTGCTGGCAGCGCGTTCGGTGAGCGACCCGCTGGCCCTGAAAGGGCCGAGCGGACAGATTGCATTCGTCTGGCAGACACCGCTCGCGGTTTCCGCCACCCAGATCCGTCAACTGCTGGCCAGCGGTAAGTCGGTACGTTTCCTGGTGCCCGACGCGGTCCTGGCCTACATCGATGCGCACGGTCTGTACCGTGCGTCGAACTGAACAAGGCGTGCTTCACTGATACGAATCCACGTATCGCCAAGCCGCCGAATATACGAGCAAAACGAGTTTTATATGACTGACAAAGACGTAAGCAAAGTTAAGCGCAAAGGCACGTTCAAGAGCGCGCCGCTGCCGGAAGTCGCCAACACCAACGAGCCGCTCAAGGGCGACGAGCTGGTCAAGGTTGCCGTGGCAGCCCTGGAGGACGTCAAGGCACAAGACATCCAGATCATCGATGTTCGCGACAAGCAGAGCATCACTGACTACATGATCATCGCCACCGGTACGTCCAATCGCCAGATCAACGCGATGCTGGACAAGGTCCGCGAAGAAGTCAAAAAACAGGGCGCCAAGCCGCTGGGCGAAGAAGGCAAGGGCGACAGCGACTGGGTACTGCTGGACCTGGATCTGGTGATCGTGCACATGATGACCGCCTCGGCACGTCAGTTCTACGACCTGGAGCGCCTGTGGGCCGGTGCCGAGCAGAGCCGTGCGGCAGACGCCAAGCACCACAGCCCGGAAAACACCCACGAGCATTTCACCAAGCTCAACAAAGACCAGTTGTAAGGGATTGCTGTGCGACTGCGACTGATCGCCGTCGGTTCACGCATGCCCAAGTGGGTGGAAGAAGGCTGGCATGAATATGCCAAGCGTCTTCCGTCCGAGCTGGCGCTGGAACTGGTGGAAATTCCGCTCAATACCCGTGGCAAGAACGCCGACGTGGCCCGTTTCATCCGCCAGGAAGGCGAAGCCATGCTGGCCAAGGTCGGGCCGAACGAGCGGATCGTCACGCTGGAAGTCCATGGAAAACCCTGGAGCACCGAGCAACTGGCGGTCGAACTCGACCGTTGGCGGCTGGATTCGCGCACGGTCAACTTCATGGTCGGCGGCCCCGAAGGGCTGGCGCCGGAAGTCTGCGCCCGCGCCGATCAGCGCTGGTCGTTGTCGCCGCTGACCTTGCCGCACCCGTTGGTGCGGATCCTGATCGGCGAACAGCTGTACCGTGCCTGGACCGTGCTGTCCGGTCACCCTTACCACAAGTAGTCCTGCCCTCATGTCTCAGCCGATCCGCATCAAGGACCACGAAAAGGACGCCCGCCTGGTGCGTAGCCGCGTCGTGTTCGGGGCCATTGCGGTCATGCTGTTGATCTGCGTACTGATTGCACGGCTGTACTACTTGCAGGTGATCCAGTACGAGTACCACTCGACGCTCTCGGAAAACAACCGCGTCCATGTGCAGCCGATTCCGCCGACCCGCGGGCTGATCTTCGACCGCAACGGCGTGGTGGTGGCGGACAACCGCCCCAGCTTCAGCCTGAGCATGACCCGCGAGCGCTCCGGCGACTGGCAGCAGGTGCTCGATGCGATCGTCGAAGTGCTGCAACTGACACCCGAGGACCGGGTGATCTTCGAGAAACGCATGCGTCAGGGGCGCCGGCCGTTCGAGCCGGTGCCGATCCTGTTCGAGCTGACCGAAGAGCAGATCGCCCGGATCGCGGTGAACCAGTTCCGCCTGCCAGGGGTGGAAGTGGTCGCGCAACTGGTCCGCCACTACCCGCAGGGTGCGCATTTTGCGCATTCGGTGGGTTACATGGGGCGGATCAACGAGAAAGAGCTCAAGACCCTCGACCCGGTCAACTACAGCGGCACCCATCACATCGGCAAGACTGGCATCGAGCGTTTCTACGAGCCGGAACTGCACGGGCAGGTGGGTTACGAGGAAGTCGAGACCAACGCCCGGGGCCGCGTATTGCGCGTACTCAAGCGTACCGATCCGATTCCCGGCAAGGACATCGTCCTGAGTCTGGACATCAAGTTGCAGGAAGCGGCCGAAGCCGCACTGGGCGGGCGTCGCGGCGCGGTGGTGGCGCTCGATCCGAAGACTGGCGAAGTGCTGGCGATGGTCAGCCAGCCAAGCTTCGACCCGAACCTGTTCGTCACTGGTATCAGCTTCAAGGCGTACGCCGAGTTGCGCGACTCCATCGACCGGCCGCTGTTCAACCGGGTGCTGCGTGGTCTGTACCCGCCGGGCTCGACGATCAAGCCGGCGGTGGCGATTGCCGGTCTCGATTCGGGCGTGGTGACAGCGTCGAGCCGGGTGTTCGACCCCGGTTACTACATGCTGCCCAACTACGATCACAAATACCGCAACTGGAACCGCACGGGTGACGGCTTCGTCGACCTCGACACGGCGATCATGCGTTCCAACGACACCTATTTCTATGACCTGGCACACAAGCTGGGCATCGATCGGCTGTCGGCCTATATGAACAAGTTCGGAATCGGCCAGAAGGTCTCGCTGGACATGTTCGAAGAATCTCCCGGCCTGATGCCGTCCCGCGAGTGGAAACGCGCGACCCGCAAGCAGGCGTGGTTCCCGGGCGAAACCCTGATTCTGGGGATCGGCCAGGGCTACATGCAGTCCACGCCGCTGCAACTGGCGCAGGCCACGGCGCTGGTGGCCAACAAAGGCATCTGGAACCGCCCGCACCTGGCCAAGACCATCGAAGGCGCCAAGCCGCTGGACGAGAACCCGATGCCGGACATCGTCCTGCGCGATCCGTCGGACTGGACCAAGGTCAACCACGGCATGCAGCAGGTGATGCACGGCGCCCGGGGTACCGCGCGCAAGGCGGCGATCGGTGCGCAATACCGGATCGCCGGCAAGTCGGGTACGGCCCAGGTGGTGGCGATCAAACAGGGTGAGAAATACGACCGCTCCAAGGTTCAGGAACGCCACCGCGACCACGCCTTGTTCGTCGGTTTTGCCCCAGCCGACAACCCGAAAATTGTTGTTTCGGTGATGGTCGAGAACGGTGAGTCCGGCTCCGGTGTGGCCGCGCCAGTCGTGCGTCAGGTCATGGATGCCTGGCTTCTGGACCAGGATGGTCGGTTGAAGGCTGAATACGCCGGTCCTATCAGTGCGGAGGCTACGGCCCGTGAAGAATAATTTCGATCGCATGCTCTCCAGCGAGGATGTGATGCGTCGCCGTGCGACGCTGCTGCAACGTCTGCATATCGATGGTCCTTTGTTGATCCTGCTGCTGATCCTCGCCGCAGGCAGTCTGTTCGTCCTGTATTCGGCCAGCGGCAAGAGCTGGGACCTGCTGGGCAAACAAGCCACTTCGTTCGGCATCGGCCTGGTGTCGATGATCGTCATCGCCCAGTTCGAGCCGCGTTTCATGGCCCGCTGGGTGCCGCTCGGTTACGTGGTCGGCGTGGTGTTGCTGATGGTGGTGGACATCATGGGCCACAACGCCATGGGCGCCACGCGCTGGATCAACATCCCCGGGGTGATCCGCTTTCAGCCCTCGGAGTTCATGAAGATCCTGATGCCGGCGACGATTGCCTGGTATCTGTCCAAGCGCACGCTGCCGCCGCAGCTCAAGCACGTTGGTATCAGCCTGATGCTGATCGGCGTGCCGTTCATTCTCATCGTGCGTCAGCCCGACCTCGGTACGTCGCTGCTGATTCTGGCCGGCGGCGCGTTCGTGCTGTTCATGGGCGGACTGCGCTGGCGCTGGATCCTCAGCGTGCTGGCCGCTGCGGTACCCGTGGCGATCGCCATGTGGTTCTTCATCATGCACGACTACCAGAAGCAACGGATCCTGACCTTTCTCGACCCGGAAAGCGATCCATTGGGCACTGGCTGGAACATCATTCAGTCGAAAGCCGCCATCGGTTCCGGCGGTGTGTTCGGCAAGGGCTGGCTGCTGGGCACCCAGTCGCACCTGGACTTTTTGCCGGAAAGCCACACCGACTTCATCATCGCTGTATTGGGCGAAGAGTTCGGTCTGGTGGGCATCTGCGCACTGCTGCTGATCTATTTGCTGTTGATCGGTCGTGGCCTGGTGATTACCGCCCAGGCGCAGACGCTGTTCGGCAAATTGCTCGCCGGTGCGTTGACCATGACGTTTTTTGTTTACGTTTTCGTCAACATCGGTATGGTCAGTGGCCTGTTGCCGGTGGTGGGGGTGCCGTTGCCCTTCATTAGCTACGGAGGAACTTCGCTGGTGACACTGCTGTCAGCGTTTGGGGTTTTGATGTCGATCCATACCCATCGCAAGTGGATCGCACAGGTTTGAATAAGGTGAAGAGTTCAATGCAAGTCATGCGCAGCTGGGCGACTCGTTACGCGCCGTGGGTCGGCCTGGTCGGCATCCTTGGCAGCGCGCAGGAAGCGCTGGCCGGCGATTACGAAGGTTCGCCGCAGGTGGCCGAATTCGTCGGTGAAATGACCCGCGACTACGGTTTTGCCGGCGAGCAACTGATGGCGGTGTTCCGCGAGGCCCAGCGCAAGCAGGCGATTCTCGACGCTATCTCCAAACCTGCCGAGCGGGTCAAGCAGTGGAAAGAATATCGCCCGATGTTCCTGACCGACGCACGCATTGCCCGCGGTGTGGACTTCTGGCGTCAGCACGAGGCCGTACTCGCCCGTGCCGAGCAGGAATACGGCGTGCCGGCACAAGTCATCGTGTCGATCATCGGCGTCGAGACCTTTTTCGGACGTAATACCGGTAATTATCGGGTGATCGATGCCTTGTCCACGCTCGGTTTCGACTATCCTCCCCGTGCCGAATTTTTCCGCAAGGAACTGCGTGAATTCCTGCTGCTGGCCCGCGAAGAACAGGTCGATCCGTTGACCCTCAAAGGCTCGTACGCCGGGGCAATGGGCTTGCCGCAGTTCATGCCGAGCAGCTTTCGCGCCTATGCGGTGGACTTCGACGGTGACGGCCACATCAACATCTGGACCAATCCGGATGATGCGATCGGCAGCGTTGCCAGCTACTTCAAGCGTCACGGCTGGGTAGCCGGCGAACCGGTGGTCAGCCGCGCGGATGTGCGTGGCGAGCAGGTCGATGAGGGCCTGACCACCGGGATCGAGCCGACAAAGACGGTTGGAGAGTTGCGGGCGCTGGGCTGGTCAAGTCATGATGCGCTGCGCGATGATATGCCGGTTACTGCATTTCGCCTCGAAGGCGACAGCGGCCCTGAATACTGGATGGGCCTGAAGAATTTCTACGCGATCACGCGTTATAACCGCAGCGTGATGTACGCCATGGCCGTATATCAACTGTCTGAAGAGCTGGTAAAAGCACGGGGCGTCAAGTAATGCGGGCATTGCCTATCAATAAACCCCTGAAGCTGGTGGCTTTCGCTGCGTTGGCGGTGCTGGTCGCCAGTTGTTCGACCAGTCGCGCGCCAAGTCAGAAAACATCCTCTACCGCGGTGCGTGCGCAGCCGGGGCTGGACATCAACCGCGCGCATAAAGATGGCGCGCCGTGGTGGGATGTGGATGTTTCACGAATCCCCGATGCCACGCCGACCCTGCACACCGGCCCGTACAAGGCCAACCCGTACACCGTGCTGGGCAAGACCTATTTCCCGTTGCAGGAATCCAAGACTTACGTCGCTTCGGGCACGGCGTCCTGGTACGGCACCAAGTTTCATGGCCAGAACACCGCCAACGGCGAGGTGTATGACCTGTACGGCATGAGTGCCGCTCACAAGACTCTGCCACTGCCAAGTTACGTCCGGGTGACCAACCTGGACAACAACAAGAGCGTGATCCTGCGGGTCAACGATCGCGGGCCGTTCTACTCGGACCGGATCATCGACCTGTCTTACGCCGCAGCCAAGAAACTCGGTTATGCCGAAATCGGCACCGCGCGGGTCAAGGTCGAAGGTATCGATCCGCAGCAATGGTGGGCCGCGAAGGGCCGTCCGGCGCCTTTGATGCTCAACGAGCCGCAAGTCGCGCAGAATAGCGCCCCGGTGATCACGGCGTCGGCCGGCACTGTCGAGCAATGGACTCCGCCACCGCAGCAGCACGCCTCGGACACGGTTCCCGTACCGATCAGTGCAAAAAAAAACGCTTCTGCACCAGCGTCTGGCCAGTATCTGCAGGTGGGCGCGTTCGCCAACCCGGACGCTGCAGAACTCCTGAGGTCGAAGCTCAGCGGGATGGTGAGCGCTCCGGTGTTCATCAGCTCGATCGTGCGCAATCAGCAGACCCTGCACCGGGTACGCCTGGGGCCGATCGGTTCGCCGGGTGAAATCGCCCAGGTGCAGAACAGCGTGCGCCTGGCCAACCTCGGCTCGCCGAGCGTGGTCACAGAGTAAGAAACGTAGCACTTGATTGACGGTTCACTTGCGGTTTTGGGGGGTGGACCAGGTTGTTGGCTCGTCGAAGAACAAAAGCCCGGCAAGGGTGACTTGAGTGAGCAACTGAACACGCGATGGCCCGTTAGAAGGCTGTCTGAATAGTTTTGCCTTTGGGCAAGTTTCCATTAGCGATTTCGAGAGACGGATGAACATCACCACCTTTGCCAAACGCCTGTGTCTGCTAGTCCCGCTGCTCCTCTCGCCAGCCGCCTTCGCGGCCGAGATGATGCCGTCGCCACCTCAACTGGCTGCAAAAGCCTACGTGCTCATGGACGCCAGCAGCGGCAACGTGCTGGTGGAGAACAACGGTGATCAGCGTCTGCCGCCAGCCAGCCTGACCAAACTGATGACCGCGTACATCGCTACGCTGGAAATCCGTCGCGGCCAGATCGGTGAGAATGACCCGGTGACCGTCAGCGAAAACGCCTGGCGCACCGGCGGTTCGCGGATGTTCATCAAAGTCGGCTCGCAGGTAACTGTCAGCGACTTGCTGCACGGCATCATCATTCAGTCCGGCAACGACGCCAGCGTTGCGCTGTCCGAGCACATCGCCGGCAGCGAAGACGCGTTCGCCGACCTGATGAACAAGACCGTGGCTGATCTGGGCATGACCAATTCCCACTTCATGAACCCGACCGGTCTGCCAAACCCTGAGCACTACTCGTCGGCTCATGACATGGCGATCCTGGCCCGTGCGATCATCCACGAAGACCCGGCTCACTATGCGATCTACTCGCAGAAAGAGTTCTTCTGGAACGGCATCAAGCAGCCTAACCGCAACCTGCTGCTGTGGCGCGACAAGACCGTTGACGGTCTGAAAACCGGTCACACCGATGAAGCCGGCTACTGCATGGTGTCCTCGGCTGTCCGTGACGGCCAGCGTCTGATCGCCGTGGTGTTCGGCACCAACAGCGAAGTGGCTCGCGCCTCCGAAACCCAGAAGCTGCTGACCTACGGCTTCCGCTTCTTCGAAACCCAGACCTTCTATCAGAAGGGCACCGAACTGGCTCAGGCCCCGGTGTGGAAAGGCACCACCAGTCAAGTCAAGGCCGGCCTGGCTGAAGACCTGACCATGACTCTGCCAAAAGGCCAGCTGAAAAAGCTCGCTGCCAGCATGACCATGAACCCGCAACTGACCGCGCCAATCGCCAAGGGCGACGTGATCGGTAAAGTCGAAGTGAAACTGGACGACAAAGTGGTGCACAGCGCCGACCTGATCGCTCTGGACGCTGTCGAGGAGGGTGGTATCTTCCGCCGCATGTGGGATAGCATCCGTCTATTCTTCTACGGCTTGTTCAACTGATTGAGTGTTGACCTGCATGGCCCCGTTCCTGTCCGGTTCGGGGCCATGTGCGTTACCACGGCTTACGCTTACGAGGCCGTTACGCCATGACCGATACCGAAGTAAAGGCGCCAAAGATCGAATTTCCTCAGGTTGATTATCCGGTTAAGGTAATCAGCGATACGGGTGTGGGTCACAAGGACAAGATCATCGAGATTGTGAAGAAATTCGCGACCATCAACGATGAGCGTGTCGACGAGCGCCAAAGCACCAACGGCAAGTACACTACTATCCAGTTGCACATCGTCGCGACCGACCAGGATCAGCTGTACAACATCAACAGCGAACTGCGGGCGACCGGTTTCGTACACATGGTGTTGTGATGCCGGGCACGCTGGGCTTTCGCGAACTTGGCCAGATGGCTTACGAGCCGGTCTGGCATGCCATGCAACGCTTCACCAACGAACGCGGCAGCAATGCCGCCGACGAAATCTGGCTGGTCGAGCACCCTGCGGTGTTCACCCAGGGCCAGGCCGGCAAGGCCGAACACCTGCTGCTGCCGGGTGATATCCCGGTGGTACAGGTCGATCGCGGCGGGCAGGTGACCTATCATGGCCCCGGCCAACTGGTGGCCTATCTGTTGCTGGACGTACGCAAGCTGGGTTTCGGCGTACGAGATCTGGTCACGCGCATGGAGCAGTGCCTGATCGAACTTTTGGCCAGCTACGGCGTGACCGCTGCAGCCAAACCAGATGCTCCCGGCGTCTACGTCGATGGAGCGAAAATCGCTTCTCTGGGTTTGCGGATTCGCCACGGTTGTTCCTTTCATGGCCTGGCCCTGAACGTGGATATGAACCTGGAACCGTTTCGACGAATTAATCCCTGCGGCTATGCCGGGCTGGCGATGACCCAGCTGAGCGATCACGCAGGATCGATTGAATTTGCCGAGGTAAGTGCCCGGCTGCGTGCGCAGCTCGTCAAACACCTCGACTATGCTGAGCAGACGACCCTGACGGGCGGAATCGACTGATATGACTACTGATGCAGTGCAAACCATGATCCCGACGCTCGACGTGACCGAGCGCCCGGCCCCGCGTCCCAAGGTTGAAGCCGGCGTCAAGCTGCGCGGCGCCGAGAAGGTTGCACGCATCCCGGTAAAGATCATTCCGACCACCGAACTGCCGAAGAAGCCTGACTGGATTCGCGTACGCATCCCGGTTTCACCGGAAGTCGACCGGATCAAGAGCCTGCTGCGCAAGCACAAACTGCACAGCGTCTGCGAAGAAGCGTCCTGCCCGAACCTGGGTGAGTGCTTCTCCGGTGGCACCGCGACCTTCATGATCATGGGCGACATCTGTACCCGTCGCTGCCCGTTCTGCGACGTCGGCCACGGCCGTCCGAAGCCACTGGACGTCAACGAGCCGGAAAGTCTGGCGATCGCCATCGCCGACCTGAAGCTCAAGTACGTGGTGATCACCTCGGTTGACCGCGATGACCTGCGCGACGGCGGTGCCCAGCACTTTGCCGACTGCATCCGCGAAATCCGCAAGCTGTCGCCGAACGTGCAGTTGGAAACCCTGGTCCCGGACTACCGTGGCCGCATGGACATCGCCCTGGAAATCACCGCCGCCGAGCCGCCGGATGTGTTCAACCACAACCTGGAAACCGTGCCACGCCTGTACAAGGCTGCGCGTCCGGGTTCGGACTACCAGTGGTCGCTGACCCTGCTGCAACGCTTCAAGCAGATGATGCCGCACATTCCGACCAAATCCGGCCTGATGCTGGGCCTGGGCGAGACTGACGAGGAAGTCATCGAAGTCATGAAGCGCATGCGCGAGCACGACATCGACATGCTGACCCTCGGCCAGTACCTGCAACCGTCCCGCAGCCACTTGCCGGTGCAGCGTTTCGTACACCCGGACACCTTCGCCTGGTTCGCCGAGGAAGGTTACAAGATGGGCTTCAAGAACGTCGCTTCCGGCCCGCTGGTACGTTCGTCGTACCACGCCGACGAGCAAGCGAAACTGGTCAAAGCCGAGCTGCTGGGTTCCTGATCCCGCGCTGAATGAAAGAATGCCCGCCGAGATTTCAATGTCTGGCGGGCATTTTTTTGCCTGTCCTACGGCAGGTGCTTATTTTTCCCGCAACCAGCGGGGGCATGTAGCCTCTTCTGTTTGTCGCCGTTCCTGACTACTGTGTGAGCAAGATTTTACGCACGGAGATCCAAGGATGACTGTTCGACCGACCCACACACTTTGTCCGCACAGAGCGGTGCCCGCGTTGCGCTCGGAAGGGCTGATTGGCGTCATCGCGCCTGCCGGCCCCGGCGCTCTGGACACCGATGAGGCGATGCGATGGATGCGCGCCCGTGGTTATGGGCTGAAGGTGTTTCCCGGTGTCTACGAGAAGGACGGCTACCTGGCCGGCAGTGACGAAGTTCGACTGCGCGATCTGCACGCGGCGTTCGCTGATCCTGAAGTCGACGCCATCATTTGCCTGCGTGGCGGCTACGGCACGCCGCGCTTGCTCGACCGGATCGACTACGACCTGCTGAGCCGCAACGCCAAGCCATTCGTTGGCTACAGCGATATCACCGCGCTGCACCTGGCTATCAGTCGTTATGCCGGATTCGTGACCTTTCACGGGCCGCTGCTCAACGCCGACCTGCTGGGCGACAAGGAGCCGCCGACCGTCAGCTCATTCTTCGCCATGCTGCGCGGGCAATTGAAAGCGGGGAGTGTGCTGAGCCATCCAGTGGCTTATCCGTTGACCACGGTCGAGCCCGGTATCGCCCACGGGCGCTTGCTCGGCGGTAATCTGGCGATGATCGCCGCTACCTTGGGCACGCCTTATGAAATTGATGTTGAAGGGGTGATTTTGCTCATCGAGGACATCAACGAGCCGCTGTATCGCATTGACCGCTTGCTGACGCAGATGCGTCTGGCTGGCAAGTTGGCCAAATTGCGTGGCGTGTTGGTGGGGGACATGGCAGGCGTGGATGTCGTGGCATTGAACCGCTTGCTCAAACAGACTTTCGAACCGTTGCGGATTCCGGTGTTGTCGGGATGGCGTAGCGGGCACTGTGATCCGAACCTGACGCTACCGCTGGGGGCGCTGGTGCGGCTGGATGCCGGGAAGCAGGAATTGATGCTGGAGCAGGATGTGGTGATCAAGGCTTAAAGGTTTATTGCCTGATAGTCAGTCTTCGGGAGCAAGCCCCCTCCCACATTCGACCCTGTTCTTATGCTGGAACTCGGTCAACTGTGGGAGCGGGCTTGCTCGCGAAGGCGTCATCAGCCATACAGCCTGCCCATTATTGGGTCCGCAGGCTTTCCAGCAACTTATGCGTCGGATACCCGTCCGCCGGCCAGCCAAGCGACTGCTGTGCACTGCGAATCGCCTTGCGCGTATTCGCGCCGATAATCCCGTCCGCCGTACCCGCATCGTAATTGCGGGCGCTGAGCAGCGACTGCAACTCGATACGCTCGGTACGGCTCAGCGGCAGGTCATCTTTCGGCCAGTTGCCATCGATCAAGCCGCCGCCATTGAACCGCTCCGACAACAAGCTCACCGCCAGTGCATAGGACGAGGAGTTGTTGTACTTGAGGATCGCCCGGAAGTTGTCGAGGATCAGGAACGCCGGGCCACGATAACCGGCCGGCAGCAGCAGGGCTGCGGACAGCTGTTCCGAACCGGCCGGGGCCTGATTGCCATTGGGCAGGATCACCCCCAGTTGGCGCCATTCGGCTACGGTCTTGCGCATCGCGCCATCGGCCAGGGTGTAGTTGAAGCCGCTCGGCAGTTGGACTTCAAAGCCCCACGGCTGACCACGCTGCCAGCCGGAGCTTTGCAGGTAATGCGCGGTGGAAGCCAGGGCATCCGCCGGGCTGCCCCAGATGTCGCGGCGACCGTCACCGTCGAAATCCACGGCGTGGGTGTTGTAGGTGGTCGGAATGAATTGGGTCTGGCCCATCGCACCGGCCCACGAGCCCAACATCTTCTCTGGGGTGATATCACCCTGTTGCAGGATCTGCAGCGCCGCGATCAATTGCGCGTGGGCAAAGCCCGGGCGACGGCCTTCGTAGGCCAGCGTCGCCAGCGAGTTGATCACTGACTTGGTGCCCTGGAACTGGCCGAAATTGCTTTCCATGCCCCACACCGACACCAGTGCCTGGCGGTCCACACCATAACGCTGCTCGATGCTTTGCAGGATGTCGGCGTACTGACTGATCAGCGCCTGGCCCTTGCGCACGCGCAGCGGCGACAGGGCGCCGTCGAGGTATTCCCACACCGGACGAGAGAATTCCGGCTGGCTGCGGTCGGCGCGAATCACGCTGTCGTCGAAGCTGACATTGGCGAAGGCACGGTCGAACACATCTGCACGAATCCCGGCGGCCAGGGCGTCCTTGCGGAAACCTGCCTGCCACTCGGCAAAGGTCTGGGTCGGCTGGATATCAAGATTGTCACCGGACGGCACTACCGGCGGGATGATCGCTGGGGCCGTGACTGCGGGGACGCTCTGTAACGGTTGCGCATCGGCGGCGGTCGGTTTTTCCGCACAGGCGACAAGCAGAATGAAGCTGGAGGCAGCGATCAGTTGGCGAACGGGCCAACGACGGGAAAGACTAAAGGGCATGCACAGTTCCAGGGAATACTATTCAGGTACAGACCTTAACATGCCGGCCCTGAAAATCGGGATTCGGTACGGGTATTTGATCAGCGATAGACCCGTATGCGGGTCACCTTATTCCTTTCCTTGCATGCTGTTCAACTGTCATATCTGACAGTTGTCGAGGGACCATTATCGGAGGTTCACTCGCATCTCGTGGCTGATTGCTTCGGCTGACACCCACCGAGGGTATCGAGATGAAAAAGCTGCTGTTACCCATTTTAATAAGCGTGCTGGCTGGCTGTTCGTCCCAATCAACCACTGAGCAGAAGTCGTCTGTCGATAACAACATCGCAGTGGCAAGTTCGGTGCAGTCAATGGCTACCAACGCTACCGGCCCTGAACTGGCAGCTGAGTTGACCCGGCGTTATCGCGATACTCGTGTCAACTGTGGCAACGACTCCATGCCGGCATTCCTCTGCTCAGGTATTTTGCTTCGAGGCACAGCGCGGGCTGCCGGGTTTGATGTGTGGGACCCCAGCCCCACCGCGATAAGGGTGGGCGGAACATCGTTTTCCTATGTTCGCTCCGACTACAAAATGCGGCGTATGGCGTTCACCTATAACAAGGGGCTGATTTTCTATCCGGTTCTGAGCTTGCCGGCGGGAAAGGAAAAAATTGAGATTTTGTGTTTCTTCCCGATCGATGGAAGTTCCGACTTACGTACTTCAAATGGATGCGGTGAAATAGCGGGGAACCCCGGTACGGTAGCTTGTGCTGCGCAGAATATTCGTACGGGTGAGCAATGGGCGGCGAACTATCTCAAATATGCCCCTACGAGCCACAACTACCGTGGTGTATGCAGTTTTGATGTCAGGGACGCGGCCAATAACCTGGCAGGGCCGAACTTTTATCAGGGAATGATCGGGGGCAGGGCGATATCGCCCAGAACGTTTGAAATCCCCAATGATGTAAAACTCAAGACTTGGGCGCCGGGTCTGGCGAAAACGCTACCGATCGAGGCGTTTTTCTATTACGTGAGGGATGGCAAGTCTGGTTTGGCAGACGTCCAGATAGATCAGCGTCGATTCAAGGAGCTGACGGGTATTTCGATTCCGATCATCAAGACCACCTTTCCCAGAACACTGGATGAAAGCATGACCTTCGTTTATCAGGAGGGGGATCAGACAAAGTAATGACCCGACTTTCAGGCAGCCAGAAAGCAAGAAGCCTCCCAGCTATTAGACTGGAAGGCTTCGCGGCGGTAGCTGCCTTTGCCCTTGGTTGGTCGTTCCTGGCGGCTGCGGAACAGGGGTTGGGCGATGATGGATTTGGCCTTGTTCGGGCCATGTTTCGATGGCTTTTTGCTCATGCTGGATCTCTCGGTGGGTGGGTGTTACGGGGCGAATAATCTGCCGATATCAGGCGTCTGTCTATAGGGCAGATGTAGAGGCGAGGTGTAGGAAAAAAGATCAAAAGATCGCTGCGGCACGCTGCGATCTTTTACTTTTATTCAGCAGGCAAAGACAGACGCTGCCCGGCCATCAACAACGCCAACCGACTCAGGCTCATCCACGGGGAACCGGCAGCCTGTCCCTTGATCTGCGCATCGATGCGCTGGGCTTCGAGCAACAACTGCGCCCAGCGTGGCGCCGAGTAGCGTTGCAGGGCTTTGCTCATCAGCGGTTTTCGCTTGTCCCAGACCGGTGGCTTCGCCTGGCTGAAGCACTTGTCCAGCGGCGTGCCCTGGCTGTACTGCAACGAGATATTGGCTAACAGGCGCAACTCCCGCGCCAGCGCCCAGAGAATCACCGGTGGCTCGACGCCTTCACCGCGTAGCCCTTCGAGCATGCGCAGTGCATGGGCCGGTTCGCCGTTGAGTACGGCATCGGTCAGTCCGAACACGTCGAATCGGGCACTGTCGGCCACGGCGGCCTGCACGGTTTCGACGGTGATCTGTCCACCATCAGCCATCAGCTTGAGCTTTTCGATTTCCTGCGCGGCGGCGAGCAGGTTGCCTTCGACGCGTGCGGCAATCAATTCGACCGCGTCCTGACTGGCCGATAATCCGGCCTGTGACAGACGCTGACGAATCCAGCTCGGCAACTGATTGGCGTCCACCGGCCAGATCTGGATGAACTGGGTCTGCTGACCTTCGACCAGCGCCTTGCCCCATTTGGTCTTCTGCGCACTGCCATCGAGCTTGGGCAAGCTGATCAGCAGCACGGTGTCCTCGGCGGGGCGCGAGCAGTATTCGATCAGCGCGGCAGCGCCTTTGTCACCGGGTTTGCCTGAAGGCAAGCGCAGTTCCAGCAGGCGTTTTTCGGCGAACAACGACATGCTGGCGCCGGCCTGTAGCAACGTGCCCCAATCGAAATTGGCGTCGGCGGCGAACACCTGGCGTTCGTCGAAGCCTTGCTGGCGTACAGCACCGCGGATGGCGTCGGCGGCTTCCTGGCATAACAGCGGGTCATCGCCGCTGATGATATAGACAGGCGCTAGCGCACCTTGCAGGTGTTTGCCGAGTTGAGCGGGAGCGAGCTTCATAAGAAAGGGCGAACGGGGCGCCTGAGCGCCCCGTACGTCTTACTGCTGCGGCAGTTCGAGTGGCGACTGACGCGGGGTTTCCGCTTCAGCCTTCTGTGCCGCCTTCAGCGCGTCGGCTTCTGCTCTGGCCCGGTCGTTGGCCGCTTGCTGCAATTGCTGCAGTTGACCCGGAGTCAGCTGTTGCAGGCGCAGAATCATGCGTTGAACCAGCTCGCGACGGGTTTCATTGCGGGCGTCGTTAGCTTCCTGGTCGGAGCCGACAAGGTTGTTGCCGTCGTGGATGAACACCTTCTGCACTTCAAGCTTGTCGCTCAGCAGGTTCAGATTGTGTTCGCCAACGATGTCGTAGTTCAGCACGGTGCTGACCTGGTACTCGCCAGTACGGCCAGCGCCGGCGTAGCTGAGGATGCGCTGGTTTTCCTGCTCGTCAGACAGGTACAGCTTGAACGGCGCACCGTTGTAGACCTTGACGCCGCTGGACTCCAGTACCTGACGCAGCTGAGTGACGGTCGGACCGTAGGCGTTGCGGGCGCTCAGGTCGAGTTCCTTGATCGCCAGTTCGGTGGTGCCAGTGCCACGCAGCTGGAAACCGCAGGCGCTCAGCAGAACGGCGAGGCCCATCACCAGCAGATTGCGTTTGATCATTGTGTTGCTCCCCTTGAAACCATGTGGGCCGACCCTGCGGCCCGAAAGGTTTTACAGAGCGCCAGGCAGACCTGGCGCTCAATCCAATTTAGCTGGCGACGATGTTGACCAGTTTGCCTGGCACGACGATCACTTTGCGAATGGTCAGGCCGTCGACGAAACGCAGCACGTTTTCGTTGATGCGGGCTGCCGCTTCCACTTCTTCGCGGGTCGCGCTGGCCGGCATTTCGATCTGGCCACGCAGCTTGCCGTTGACCTGGATAACCAGCGTCAGGCTGTCCTGCACCAGAGCACTTTCGTCCACTGCCGGCCAGCTGGCGTCGATGACCGCGTCATCGTGGCCCAACTGGTTCCACAGCTCGTGGCTGATGTGTGGTGTGATTGGCGCCAGTAGCAAGGTCACGGCTTCGAGGCCTTCGTGAATCAGCGCACGATCCTGTTCGGTGCCTTGCGCAGCTTTCTCCAGCACGTTCATCAGTGTCATCACCTGAGCGATGGCAGTGTTGAATTTGTGGTTCTGGCCGACGTCGTGGCTGGCCTGCTTGATGGCCAGGTGGATGGCGCGGCGAACGGCCTTCTGCTCGTCGTTCAGGCCGGCGACGTCCAGTTTGCCCGGCAGGCCCTGGGTGACGTGGGCCTGAGCCAGACGCCAGACGCGCTTGAGGAAGCGGTGCGAGCCTTCAACGCCTGAGTCGGACCATTCGGCGCTCATGTCAGGCGGCGAGGCGAACATCATGAACAGGCGGCAGGTGTCGGCCCCGAACTGGTCGATCATCGACTGTGGGTCGACGCCGTTGTTCTTCGACTTGGCCATTTTTTCGGTGCCACCGATTTCCACTGGCAAGCCGTCGGATTTCAGTTTGGCGCTGATGACCTTGGCCTTGCTGTCACGCTCCAGTTCCACGTCCGCCGGGTTGAACCAGGTGTAGGCACCGTTGGCTTCGCGACGATAGTAGGTCTCGGCGATCACCATGCCCTGGGTCAGCAGGTTCTTGAACGGTTCGTTGGAGCTTACCAGGCCTTCGTCGCGCATCAGCTTGTGGAAGAAGCGCGCATACAGCAGGTGGAGGATGGCGTGTTCGATACCGCCGATGTACTGATCCACCGGCAGCCAGTGGTCAGCCGCGGATTTTTCCACCAGACCGCCTTCGAAGTGTGGCGAGGCGTAACGGGCGTAGTACCACGAGGACTCGACGAAGGTGTCCATGGTGTCGGTTTCACGTTTGGCAGGCTGGCCGCATTTCGGGCAGCTGCACTCGTAGAATTCCGGCATGCGCGCCAGCGGCGAACCGGCGCCGTCCGGCACCACGTCTTCCGGCAGCACCACCGGCAACTGGTCTTCCGGCACCGGCACGTCACCGCAAGTGTTGCAGTGGATGATCGGGATCGGGCAGCCCCAGTAGCGTTGACGGCTGATGCCCCAGTCGCGCAGGCGGAACTGGGTGCGCGAGGCACCGAGGTTTTTCTTGATCAGGGCGACTTCCATGGCGTCGAACGCGCCGGTGAAGTCCAGGCCGTCGAACTCGCCGGAGTTGATCAGCGCGCCGTGCTCGCCGTAGGCGCCCTGCCACGGGGCCGGGTTGGTGTCACCGGAGCTGGTGCGCACCACCGATTTGACCGGCAGGTTGTACTTGTGAGCGAACTCGAAGTCGCGCTCGTCGTGGGCCGGCACGGCCATCACGGCGCCGTCGCCGTAATGCATCAGCACGTAGTTGGCGACCCACACCGGCAGTTTTTCACCGGTCAGCGGGTGCTCGACGAACAGGCCGGTCGGCAGGCCTTTCTTCTCTTGAGTGGCGACGTCGGCTTCGGCAACGCTGCCGCCCTTGCATTCAGCGATGAACGCTTGCAGCTCAGGGTTGTTCTTGGCGGCCAGCGAGGCCAAGTGGTGCTCGGCGGCCACGGCGACGTAGGTCGCGCCCATCAGGGTGTCCGGACGGGTGGTGAAGACCTTGAGCGTGCCTTCTTCGCCGATCGAGTCGATGTTGTACGGGAACTGCACTTCCATGCCGCGGGATTTGCCGATCCAGTTGCGCTGCATGGTCTTGACCTGTTCAGGCCAGCCAGTCAGTTCGTCGAGGCTCTCCAGCAGCTCATCCGCGTAAGCGGTGATCTTGAAGTAGTACATCGGGATTTCGCGCTTTTCGATCAGCGCGCCGGAACGCCAGCCGCGACCGTCGATCACCTGTTCATTGGCCAGAACGGTCTGGTCGATCGGGTCCCAGTTCACGGTGCCGTTTTTACGGTAGATCACGCCTTTTTCGAACAGGCGAGTGAACAGCCATTGTTCCCAGCGATAGTAATCAGGCTTGCAGGTGGTCACTTCACGGGACCAGTCCACCGCCAGGCCCAGGCTGCGCAGCTGGGACTTCATGTAGGCGATGTTTTCGTAGGTCCACTTGGCAGGTGCCACGTTGTTCTTCATCGCGGCGTTTTCCGCCGGCATGCCGAAAGCGTCCCAACCCATTGGTTGCAGAACATTTTTGCCTTGCATGCGCTGGTAGCGGGAGATCACGTCGCCGATGGTGTAGTTGCGCACGTGCCCCATGTGTAGCTTGCCGCTGGGGTAAGGGAACATCGACAGGCAATAGTAGGTCTCCTTGCCTGGCTGTTCACTGACTTCAAAGGACTTTTGCTCGTCCCAGAACGACTGGGCGGCGGCTTCGATTTCACGGGGCTGATATTGTTCGTGCATGGCTACTTTTGTACTGGATAGGGGTGGCCTAATCCTCTTCAACGCGCCATCCGGGGATGCACCGGACAAGCTGGAAGTGGAATTACAGGAAGCGCCGTAGCATACATGACCGCGCTTGGCCTAGGGAAACCCTGATTACAGCTGTTTGGCCGGTTAAAAACGTGGCGAGGGCCGTTGGTCGCGGCGTGCAGCCGGTTTGTGCAGCGAAGCTAAGCTCTAATTGGGGAGTGAGTCTTATCTTCAATGAGGTGAGGGATGGTGGAGCAACGGCAAAAAAACGTGACGAAACCCGAGTTGTACGAACGGTTGATGGATCGTCTGGGCATGGCTCTGGACGCTGCCAAAACCGCTGGCCGGCTGCGCGATGAGCGCCCCCTGGAACTGGAATTGCGTGGCTTGAGCCCCGCCGAGTTCAAACTGGTCAAGGCCTATCTGGATCGCAGTGAACGTGAATCGCATGGATACCTGTCGCAGGCAGTGAAGCAACTCGATGCAGCACATTCGGCCAAGGTCATCTGGCTCAAGGACAAGGCGCCCGGCAGAGACCCCGTCAAGGTTCGTTCTGTACAGGCCAAGTAAGCGCATGGCAGGTCAAAAAAACGGATCTTTTTCACAGGGATCCTACCTATCGGTTGTAACGCTTTATTAACACTCTTAGGCTTCGGGCATCTCTGGAGATGCCCCGATGCCTTTTCGTTACTTCATCAAACAACTTCTATTGCCGCCCGGCATTCTTTTGCTGCTGTTGCTGGTCGCCTGGTGGCTGCGCCGCTCCCGGCCGCGGCTGGCCGGCCTGTGTTTTGCCATTGGCCTGGGTGGTTTCTGGCTGATGAGCCTGCCGGTGGTCGTGCAGTGGGGCGCCAAAGCGCTTGAACGTGAGCCGCCGCTGCCCCGCGATGCGTGGACGGCGCTGGCACAAAGGGCCGATGCCATCGTGGTCCTGGGTTCAGGGCGTGAGCGCGGCGATCTGGCCTGGGGCGAGGATCAGCCGACCGGTGTGGGCCTGGAGCGTCAGCGCTATGCCGCGCGGCTGGCCAAGGCCTCCGGATTGCCGATCCTGACCAGCGGTGGCTTGCATTACGGCACGCCGCCGACCGAGGCGAAGCTGATGGCCGATTCGCTGCGCGATGATTTCGGCGTGACAACGCGCTGGCAGGAAGGTGAAAGCCGCACCACCTGGGAGAACGCCAGACTCAGCGCCGATATCCTGTTGCCCCAAGGCATCAAGCGCGTCGTGGTGGTGACGCAGGCCTGGCATATGCCGCGCGCCGTGTGGTGTTTTCAGCAGGCTGGGTTTGAAGTGGTGCCGGCCCCCGTAGGGTTTCTGGGGACCGATAATGCGCGACCGTTTGGTGGCTGGCTGCCGGAGTTCAAGTCGATCTGGCAGAGTGGGCAGTTGCTGAATGAGGCGGTAGGGCAGGTGGGGTATTCGTTGTTCTACCGCGGTGATTGATCGTTCCCACGCTCTGCGTGGGAACGCATCCCGTGGCGCTGTGCGCCACATCCGAAGCGGAACGCGGAGCGTCCCCGGCGGCGTTCCCACGCGGAGCGTGGGAACGATCATTGTCGGGGGGCTTTAAAGGGTTTTCGACATCCGGCTCGCCATCAGCGCCCAGCCAAACAGCAGCACACACACAATGATCAGCGGCCATGAGCGCCATTGCAGGTACGGCGTCAGGTTGTGCATCGGCACCACCTCACCGTACAAAATACCCTGCTCGAACTGCGGAATCTGCTCGGTGATCTGCCCGAACGGGTTGATCAGCCCGGTCACGCCGTTGTTGGTGGCGCGGATCATCCAGCGGCCCGCTTCAAGTGCACGCATCTGCGCCATCTGCAGGTGTTGCAGCGGGCCGATCGAGGTGCCGAACCAGGTGTCGTTGCTGATCGTCAGCAGCAGATCACTGCGCGCCGACAGGCCCGCGGCGAATTCCGGGTACACCACTTCGTAGCAGATGAACGGCGCAATCTGATAACCCTTGGCTTGCAGCAACGGCTGGTCGGCCGGACCGCGAGCGAAGTCGGACATCGGCAAGTCAAAGAACGCAATCAAGCCACGCAGCAGCTCCTGCAAAGGCACGTATTCGCCGAACGGCACCAGTTTCTGCTTGAGGTAGGTGCCATCGCCTTCGCCGACCACGGTAATGCCGTTGAAGAAGCGTTTTTCGTGGCGGACCATTTCGCGGATCGGCACGCCGGTAATCAGCGCCGATTTACGCTCGGCGGCGAACGTGCCCATCATGCTCAGGTAGCCTTCGGCAGACTCTTTGAGGACCGGCACAGCGGTTTCCGGCCAGATCAGCAGGTCCACCCGCTTCGAGCGAAAGCTCAGGTCGCGGTACAGCGCCAGTTGTGCGTTGAGCTCGGCCGGGTCCCATTTCATGCTTTGTGCGACGTTGCCCTGAATCGCGGCAACCGTCAGCGGCGCGCCGGACGGACTGGTCCAGGCGTGACCCTTGAGGGCAATGCCGGCAACCCACGGCCCGACCAGCAACAGCAAACCAGCCGCGATAAAACCTTTTCGACCGCTGCTGAGCAGGCGCGGTGCGTTGTAGATCAGTGCCGCAGTCAGGGCCAATACGAAGGACACCAGCCACATGCCACCGACCGGCGCGAGCCCGGACAATGGGCCGTCGAGCTGGCTGTATCCGGAATAGAGCCACGGGAAACCGGTGAGGAACCAGCCGCGAAATGCCTCCTGGCCGACCCACAGCGCGGCAAACGCCAGCGCGTCGGCCAGCGGTGCTTCGTTGCGGCGTAACCAGCGTGCCCAGAGCCACGCGGGCAGCGCGAAGAAAAAAGCGATCGCTGCGGTGAACAGCAGCATCAGGAACCCGGCCAGCAGCACGGAGGCACCACCGAAATGGTGGATGCTGTAGTAGATCCAGCTGGTACCGGCGCCGAACAGGCCGAAACCGAAGCACCAGCCACGGCCCAGCGCCTGACGCGGTTTCAGCTCACGCAGGCCGGCGTAGAACAGGCCGACCGCCAGCAGGGCCAGCGGCCAGATGTTGAACGGGGCCAGGGCGAAGGTGGTGATTGCACCGGCCGCCACGGCCAGCAGGTTACCGGGCCAGCCGGGGCGGGTTGTCCAGCGCATTTCTATCCTTAATGATTACCGAGCGATTGGCGTCAGTCGCAGCAAATGAATCCGACGGCTGTCGGCGTTCAGGATGCGGAAACGATAGGCGCCGATTTCAGTGGTTTCGTTGCGTTTTGGCAAGTGCCCGAACGCGCTCATCACCAGGCCGCCGACCGTGTCGAACTCGTCGTCGGAGAATTCGCTGTCGAAAAACTCGTTGAAGTTCTCGATCGGCGTCAGGGCCTTGATCAGGAAGTCACCGCTGGGCAGCGGCTTGATGTAGCTGTCTTCTTCGACGTCGTGCTCGTCTTCGATGTCGCCGACGATCTGTTCCAGCACGTCTTCGATCGTCACCAGACCTGCCACGCCGCCGTACTCGTCGATGACGATGGCCATGTGGTTGTGGTTGGCGCGGAACTCACGCAGCAACACGTTCAGACGCTTGGACTCCGGCACGAATGTGGCCGGGCGCAGCAGATCCTTGATGTTGAAACTGTCGCCGTTCTCCTTGAGGATCAGCGGCAGCAGATCCTTGGCCAGCAGCACGCCCATCACGTCGTCATGGCTTTCGCCGATGACCGGATAGCGCGAGTGGGCCGAGTCCAGCACGGCGGGCAGGAATTCACGAGGGGTCTGGGTCGCCTTGATGCTGATCATCTGCGAGCGCGGGACCATGATGTCGCGTACTTGCAGGTCAGCCACCTGGATGGCGCCTTCGACGATGGCCAGCGCTTCGCTGTCCAGCAGTTTGTTCTGATGTGCATCACGCAGCAGCTCAAGCAGCTCCTGACGGTTCTTCGGCTCGTGGGCAAAAGCCTGGGTCAGTTTGCCCAGCCATGACTTCTGCCCGTTGCTCGATCGATCTTCGCTCATAGCGATTACTCTGAATCCTTTGTTGTAACGATAGGGGATGTTTCGGTTTCGTCGTCCGCGTACGGATCGGGATAGCCCAATTCGGCAAGCAACTCGCGTTCCAGTGCTTCCATTTCTTCGGCTTCGTCGTCATCTATATGGTCGTAACCAAGCAGATGCAAGCAGCCGTGAATGACCAGATGTGCCCAGTGCGCTTTAAGTTCCTTGCCTTGTTCGGCGGCTTCGCGCGCGACCACGGCCACGCAGATCACCAGATCGCCGAGCAGTGGGATGTCGAGAAACTCGTCGGGTACTTCGGCAGGAAACGACAGGACGTTGGTCGCGTAGTCCTTGTGGCGCCAGGTGTGGTTGAGCTCGCGGCCTTCTGCCTCGTCGACCAGGCGAATGGTCATTTCCGAGTCAGCAGTGCGCTGGCGCAGGGCCAGTTCGCACCATTGGCGGAACTCGGCTTCGCTCGGGGCTTTCGCTTCGGTAGCGATTTGCAGATCCAGCTCAAGCATCGCGCGAGGTTTCCTTGGGGGCATCGGCGCGGCTTTCGAAGCGCTCGTAGGCTTCGACGATCCGCTGCACCAATGGGTGGCGCACGACGTCTTTGGGCTGGAAGTGCGTGAAGCTGATGCCCGGCACGTCCTTGAGCACTTCGATCACATGATGCAGGCCGGACTTGGTGCCGCGCGGCAGGTCGACCTGGGTGATGTCACCGGTGATGACCGCGGTGGAGCCGAAGCCGATGCGGGTCAGGAACATCTTCATTTGCTCGACGGTGGTGTTCTGGCTTTCGTCGAGAATGATGAAGCTGTTGTTCAGCGTACGACCGCGCATGTAGGCCAGCGGCGCAACTTCGATCACCTGACGTTCGATCAGCTTGGCCACGTATTCGAAGCCGAGCATTTCGTAGAGGGCGTCGTACAGCGGGCGCAGGTACGGGTCGATCTTCTGGCTCAAGTCGCCGGGCAGGAAGCCGAGTTTTTCACCCGCTTCAACCGCCGGACGCACCAGCAGGATGCGGCGGATCTGCTCGCGCTCCAGTGCATCGACCGCGCAGGCCACGGCCAGGTAGGTCTTGCCGGTACCGGCCGGACCGATGCCGAAGTTGATGTCGTTACCGAGGATTTCCTTCACGTAGCGCAGCTGATTCAAGCCGCGTGGGCGAATCATGCCTTTCTTGGTGCGCAGGGCGACGGAGGCTTCGGCGGGGGCGTGATTGTCCAGCTCGACCACGGCCGATTCCTGGAGGAACAGGTGCACCAGGTCCGGCGACAGCTCGGTACCTTTGGTTTCCCGGTACAGGCGGCGCAGCAGGTTTTCCGCAGACGTGGTGTGCTTGGGTTCGCCGATCAGTTCGAACTGGTTTCCGCGGTTGCGGATCTCGATGGTCAGGCGCTGTTCGATCAAGCGCAAATGCTCGTCGAATTGCCCGCACAGATTGGCGAAGCGGCGAGCCTCAAAAGGCTCGAGGATAAAACGATGTGGTTCTATGGGTGCGTTCAAGGTCGTATTTAGCCGCCCTGGGGCAATTAAGATGAAATCAAGGATAACGCCAGAGGCTTGGGTGCGAAAGCTCTTAAATATGGATGCGAGTTTGGAACGCCTTTCTGTGGCGGGTGGAGTTATCTGTGGCGAGGGGATTCATCCCCGATGGGCCGCGGAGCGGCCCCAAAACCAGAGCTCTCGGTATGGCAGATTCACCGTAACTTCAGCTTTGGGTCGGCTGCGCCAACCATCGGGGATAAATCCCCTCGCCACAAAAGCCTATCCACAATGCAATGGTGTTATTGGACCAGCGAGCCGCGCAGCGAGTGCGGTTGTGCCGCGTCGATGTGCACGTCGGCGAACTGGCCGATCAGGGTCGGATTATCGCAGCGGAAGTTGACGATACGATTATTCTCGGTACGTCCTTGCAGCTCGCCCGGGTCTTTTTTCGAGTAGTCGGTGACCAGAATGCGCTGGATCGAACCGACCATTTGTCGGCTGATCTCGAACCCTTGCTGATTCAGACGGTGCTGCAAGGCGTTCAGGCGTTCTTTCTTCAACTCTTCCGGAGTGTCATCGGCCAGATCGGCTGCCGGGGTGCCCGGGCGCTGGCTGTAGACGAACGAGTAGGAAAAGTCGAAACCGACATCGGCAATCAGCTTCATGGTCTGTTCGAAGTCTTTCTCGGTTTCGCCCGGGAAACCGACGATGAAGTCCGAGCTGATGCAGATGCCCGGCACCGCTGCACGCAGTTTGCGCAGCTTGGACTTGTACTCCAGCGCCGTGTGGTTGCGCTTCATTGCCGCCAGAATCCGGTCGGAACCCGACTGCACCGGCAAGTGCAGGTGTTTCACCAGCTCCGGCACGTCGGCATGGGCCTGAATCAGACTGTCGGAGAACTCCAGCGGGTGCGAGGTGGTGTAGCGGATGCGGTCGATGCCATCAACGGCGGCCACTACGCGGATCAACTCCGCCAGATCGGCCAGGCGACCGTCATGGGTGGTGCCGCGATAGCCGTTGACGTTCTGCCCCAGCAGGGTCACTTCACGCACGCCGTTTTCGGCGAGGTGGATGATTTCGGCGAGCACGTCGTCGAACGGCCGGCTGACTTCTTCGCCACGGGTGTAGGGCACCACGCAGAACGTGCAGTACTTGCTGCAGCCTTCCATCACCGACACGTACGCGCTCGGGCCATCGATGCGCGGCTCGGGCAGGTGGTCGAATTTTTCGATTTCCGGGAACGAGACGTCGACTTGCGGCAGCTTGGTGATACGCGCAGCGTCGATCATTTCCGGCAGGCGGTGCAGGGTCTGCGGGCCGAACACCACGTCGACATACGGTGCGCGATCACGGATCGCCGCGCCTTCCTGGCTGGCCACGCAACCGCCGACGGCGATCACCATCTCCGGGTTGGCGAGTTTCAGTTCGCGCCAGCGGCCGAGCTGCGAGTACACCCGATCCTGGGCGCGTTCGCGGATCGAGCAGGTGTTGAGCAGAATCACGTCGGCATCTTCCGCGCGCGCCGTGACTTCCAGGGCCTGATGTTCGCCCAGCAGATCGACCATGCGCGAGCTGTCGTACTCGTTCATCTGGCAACCGTGGGTTTCGATGTAAAGCTTCTTGGCCATGGAGTAGGGTCGTCACGTGATTCAAAGAACCGCGCATTATAGGGAACAAGCCCTCAGGTTCCTACCGCTGTGCGTCCAGTGGCTATGCTATAGTTTGCGCCCTCATTTTTATCCCCGATGTTATCCCCCCGCCATGACCAAACGCGAAGCTCCAATCTATAAGGTGATTTTCCTCAACCAGGGCCAGGTGTTCGAAATGTACGCCAAGCAGATCTATCAAAGTGATCTGTGGGGTTTTCTGGAAGTGGAAGAGTTCGTCTTTGGCGAGCGCACGCAAGTGGTGGTCGATCCGAGCGAAGAGAAGCTCAAGGCGCAGTTCGAAGGCGTGGTGCGCAGCTTTGTGCCGATGCATTCGATCGTGCGCATCGACGAGGTGGAACGTCTGGGCACCCCGAAAATCAGCGAAGCCCGCGGCGCGGTCGGCAATGTGATGCCGTTTCCGATGCCGATGCCTGAGAAGTAAAACCGAACCTGGATTGATCGTTCCCACGCTCCGCGTGGGAATGCCGCCTTCGACGCTCTGCGTCGGTGACGCGGAGCGTCACGGGATGAATTTCCACGCAGAGCGTGGGAACTATCGCTTATCAGGGTAGGGGCGAAAACGGCGTACGCCCATCGGCGCTCTGCAGTTCCATCAGGTATTTACGGAAAATTTGCCCGAGCACCTGGGTGGCGGTTTCGAGATCTTCGCGGGACATTTTTTCGGAGACTTCGTCGGCGGTGTCCAATGCATCTTCAGCGCCGTTGACCGCGGCCATCTTCAGCACGATGTACGCCTGAATGTTGTTGGCCTGCACGCCTTCGCCGTGGAAGAACATGGTGCCGAGCTTGAACTGCGCCTGAGCGTGGCCTTGCAGCGAGGCCTTTTCGAAATAGCTCAGGGCTTGATTGAGGTCGCGTGGCGCATTCTTGCCGTCGTAGTAGAACTCACCCAACTCGTACTGCGCTTGCGCGTCCCCTTCGTCCGCCGCTTTCTGGCAGGCGGCCAGTGCCTGCGTGACGTCTTGCGGCTGAGTGTTGAGGGTGCAACGACCCATCGCCGGGATCAACAACGAGTTGCCGCCTGCTTGTGCATGCGCGAGCAGGGGCTGAAGGAGCAACAGGCAGCCCAAGGCAAGGGTGCGGCCGGTGCGGTTCATGGGAATCGACTTACCTCTGAAGGGCACGCGGACCCATCGAGGGATCCAATAAGCGCGCATTATGAAATAAGCAGGGCCAACCTTACAAAGTCTTTACTCGTTTTTCTGCTGCGCGGGGAATATATCGGCCACTTTCTGGCAGATTTTTAGCAGAGGCGTGGGAAAAACGACGCAAGTGTAGGTGAATGCTGACGCTGGCAATGGCCAACGTCAGCGTCACGGCCATTACTTCAGTGCAGCGAAGGCACGCTCGGCAGCGTCCAGAGTGATTTTCAGCTCGGCTTCGCCGTGGGCGATCGAGGTGAAACCGGCTTCGAAGGCGCTCGGCGCCAGGTACACGGCGCCTTCCAGCATCAGGTGGAAGAAGCGACCGAACAGGGCTGCGTCGCTGGCCATCACGTCTTCAAAGGTGACGATGTCGTCGGCGCCGCTGAAGTACAGACCGAACATGCCGCCGGCCTGCGTGGTCACGAACGGAATGCCCGCGGCATCGGCACGTTGTTGCAGGCCGTCAAGCAGGCGCGTGGTGTAGTCGGTCAGCTCGGCATGGAAACCCGGGCGGCTGATCAGGCGCAGGGTGGTCAAACCGGCGGCCATCGCCAGCGGGTTACCCGACAGGGTGCCGGCCTGATACACCGGGCCCAGCGGCGCGATGCGCTCCATGATTTCACGCTTGCCGCCGAAGCAGCCGACCGGCATGCCGCCGCCGATGATCTTGCCGAAAGTGGTCAGGTCAGGATTGACGCCGTAGTAGGCCTGGGCACCGCCGAGGGCGACACGGAAACCGGTCATCACTTCGTCGAAAATCAGCACCACGCCATGCTTGTCGCAGAGCGAGCGCAGGCCTTCGAGGAAGCCCGGCGCCGGCGGTACGCAGTTCATGTTGCCTGCCACTGGCTCGACGATGATGCACGCAACGTCCTGGCCGACTTCAGCGAGCATCTGTTCAACCGCGTCGATGTCGTTGAACGGCAGGGTCAGGGTGTGCTTGGCGAACGCGGCCGGTACACCGGCGGAGCTCGGCACGCCTTGGGTCAGTGCGCCGGAGCCGGCCTTGACCAGCAGGCTGTCGGAGTGACCGTGGTAGCAGCCTTCGAACTTGATGATGCTGTCACGACCGGTGTAACCACGGGCCAGACGGATCGCGCTCATGGTCGCTTCGGTGCCGGAGCTGACCATGCGCACCATGTCCATCGACGGCACCAGCGAGCAGACCAGATCGGCCATCTCGGTTTCCATCGCGGTCGGCGCGCCGTACGACAAACCGTGTTGCAGTTGATTGCGTACCGCGTCGAGCACGTCCGGGTGGCTGTGGCCGAGGATCATCGGACCCCACGAACCCACGTAATCCACATAGCGCTTGTCGTCTTCGTCAGTGACGTAGGCGCCTTCGGCGTGCTTGAAGAACAGCGGCGTGCCGCCCACGCTCTTGAACGCGCGAACCGGCGAGTTCACACCACCGGGAATGTGTTTCTGGGCATCGGCAAACAGGGTTTCGGAACGAGACATGATCGGGCTCTCAAATCAGATTTTCTAAGCTACTTAAATAGAAAGCAGTTCGTTGAAGGCGCGCGCGCGGCGGGTCACTTCGGCGCTGCTGTCGGCGCCGAACAGGCCATGCACCACCGCGAGCAGGTCGACGCCATGGGCCACCAGCGGGGCGGCGTTGTCGAGGGTGATGCCGCCAATCGCGCAGATCGGCAGGTGCAGCGTGCGCTTGGCTTCGTCGAGCAGATCGAGGCTGCACGTCGGCGCGCCGGGCTTGGTGCTGGAATTGAAGAAACGGCCGAAGGCGACATAGCTCGCGCCTTCTTTGGCGGCTTGTTCGGCCAGCGCGATTTGCGCGTGGCAGGTCGAACCGATGATGGCTTTCGAACCGAGCAGCGCACGGGTCGGCGACAGCGGGCCGTCGGTCTGGCCCAGATGCACGCCGACGTTCAGGCGCGCGGCCAGTTCGGCGTCATCGTTGATGATCAAATGAGTCTTGTAGCGCTCACACAGGTCACGCAGCGCTTCGGCCTCGCGCAGGCGGCGCGCCTCATCGCTGCTTTTGTCGCGGTATTGCAGCAGGGTGACGCCGCCTTCCAGCGCCGCCTCCACGTACGACAGAAACTTGCCCGCGAGCAGTGTGCTGTCGGTGATGGCATACAGACCACGTAGTTTCATCAGGCAGACCTCACGACGTTACGAGCAAAAATCCAGCGGCAGGCGACGCGGCACGAACTGGCCTTTACCCAGTTGTTCGGCATCGCGCAGGGTGCGCCAGGTGTAATCCAGCGCGGTGCGTACGGCGCTGGCGAGGTTTTCACCTTGGGCCAGGCGACCGGCGAGGGCGCTGGCCAGGGTGCAACCGGAACCGTGATAGCTGCCTGGCAAACGCTGGCAGTAGAAGGTTTCACGCAAACCATCACGGCTGTACAGGCGATTGTGGATTTCAGTTTCGTCGCCATGACCGCCGGTGATCAGCAGGTTTTTGACGAACGGCAGGAGTTTTTCAGCGCACTCGTCCGCGGTGCCTTCGGGCAGCTCGGCGAGGATCCGGGCTTCAGGCAGGTTGGGAGTGGCAATGATCGACAGCGGCAGCAGACGCTCGCGCATCGCATAACCGACCTCGTCCTTGCCCAGGCGTCCACCGCCGCCGGCACGCAGCACCGGGTCGCAGACCACTGGCAAGTGCGGGTGCGCCGCAAGCAGTTCGACAACGGTGTCGACCATTTCCAGCGAACCGAGCATGCCCAGTTTGACCGCAGCGACTTCGGAGTCGTTGAGCACGGCATTGGCTTGGGCCAGTACCCACTCACGGTCGAGGACGCGGAAGTCAGTGACGTTGACGGTGTCTTGCACGGTCAGGGCGGTGACGGCCGGAGCCGCATGGCAACCCTGCGCGAGCAGGGCTTCGATATCTGCCTGCAAGCCGGCGCCACCACTGGGGTCGTGGCCGGAGAGACAGAGGACAACGGGGCGGGAGCTGTAGATATTCATGGTGCGCGAGCTTACCACCAAACCTGATTTTGGGGTTCAGTCCTGACAGCGTTCGCCGATAGATTGTCTGACAAGCTGCCACCCTGAGTTCACTCACAACTGTGGCGAGGGGATTTAGCGAAACGTCGCACCGCCCCGATGGGTCGCGAAGCGGCCCCAGACCCTGCAACCCGATTTCTGCTGGCGCACCGCGCTGGCTGACTTTGCGACTGCTTCGCAAGCGATCGGGGATAAATCCCCTCACCACAAAGGTATTCACATATCGGGTGTAGTAGTGAGCTGACCAACTCAACAGCTCTAGCCCGCTGCTTTGCTCTGAAACGCCCGTTCTAGAGCCTTTGTCGTAAAGATTTTGATGGTGCTCAATGGCCATCAACGGCTATGCTAGTCTGGATCCAAACCAATAACAGGTAATACCGGTTTTACGTCTACTCAAAGGGAATGGGGGGCTTCCTGACACAACCGGACGAGCCACGCTGGGGCTTCAATGCGCTATTTGCTGATGTTGCTGTTCTGCTTGCCCCTCTTCGCAAGCGCCGTCGAGTTCGACGAAAATACCCAGAGCCTTCCCCTGGGTCGCTCCTTGCAGGTGTTCGAAGACCCGAGCGGTCAGGCGAACATCGCCGACGTCCGCGCTCAAGCGGCGGCGGGTAATTTCAAAGCCCACGATAAAGCCACGCTCAATGCCGGTTACTCGCGTTCGGCGTTCTGGCTGAAGATCGACCTGCGTTACCGTCCGAATAATCCGGCCGCACAGCGCCCCTGGCTGCTGGAGCTGGCGTCCCCGCCGCTCGATCACCTTGATCTGTACATGGCCGATGCCAACGGCGACTATCGCCTGATCCGGCAGACCGGCGACGCCTTGCCGTTCGCCAGTCGCGAGATCCGTCAGAACAACTACCTGTTCGACCTGAGTTTCGCCCCCGACCAGCAACAAACCCTTTATCTGCGCCTGGCCAGCGAAGGCTCGATTCAGGCGCCGGTGACGTTATGGTCGAGCACCGCGTACCTCGAAGACCAACCCGTGCGCCTGTATGTGCTGGGCATCATTTATGGCGTGCTGCTGGGGATGCTGGTCTACAACCTGTTCATCTACTTGAGCGTGCGCGACACCAGCTACCTCTATTACATCTTCTACATTGCCTCGTTCGGCCTTTATCAACTGTCGGTGAACGGCGCGGCGGTCGAGTATTTCTGGCCGGACAATCCGTGGTGGGCCAACGCCGCCACACCGTTTTTCATCGGCTGTGCCGGCCTGTTCGGCAGCCAGTTCGCCCGCAGTTTTCTGCAGACCAAAAACCACAGCCGCTGGCTCGACCGCTTGCTGATCGCCCTGATCGCGTTCGGCGCCCTGGTGATCGGCCTGTCGCTGATGACCAGTTACGCGTTGTCACTGCGTCTGGCGACGATACTGGCGCTGACCTTCACCGTGGTGATTTTCGCCGCCGGGATTCTGGCCTGGTGGCGCGGCCTGCGCGTGGCGCGTTATTTCATCATTGCCTGGTCGGCGTTTTTGCTCGGCGGCATCGTCAACACGCTAATGGTGCTCGGCTTGCTGCCGAACGTGTTCCTGACCATGTACGCCAGTCAGATCGGTTCGGCGATTGAAGTGGCATTGCTGTCGCTGGCGCTGGCCGACCGCATCAATGCCATGCGCGAGCAGCAGGCGCAAACTCTGTTCGACGCCGGGCAGAAGCTCGAAGTGCTCAACCAGCAACTGGCCCACAGCAACAAGCTCAAGGACGAATTCCTCGCGACCCTGACTCACGAATTGCGCACGCCGATGAACGGGGTGATCGGTTCGCTGGAGCTGATGCAGACGGTCGAGCTGGAACCTGAGCTGGAGCAGTACCAGCAAACCGCCGCCGGTTCTGCCCGGGAAATGATGCGCATGGTCAACGGCATCCTCACCCTCACCGAACTGCAGGCTGGCAAGCTCAAGGCGACGCCGGGCAGTTTCAGTCTGCGTGCGGTGGTCGAGGCCTTGCGCGTTCAGTTCGATGGCAATGCGGCGGGCAAGTCGCTGGACTTCAAGGTCGAGGTGCTCCCGACCCTGCCGGACCGTTTGCACGGCGACAGCGCCAAACTCGCGCAATGCCTGGAGTGCCTGCTGGACAACGCGATCAAGTTCACCCGGGTCGGCGGCCTGGCGCTGCGGGTGACTGGCAAACCGGCGGCGGAAAACCGCTTGGCCCTGTCGTTTGCAGTGATCGACACCGGCATCGGTTTCACCGATCTGGGCGAGGCGACGATGTATCAGCGTTTCTTCCAGCTCGACGGCTCGATGACTCGCGAATACGGTGGCTTGGGCGTGGGCCTGGCGATCTGTCGGCAACTGGTCGAGTTGCTCGGCGGCAAGCTCACCCACCGTTCAGAACCCGGACGCGGCAGCCGCTTTCAGCTGGATGTCGAATTCGAGCTGCCAGTGGTCGAGACGGCGCCGAGCCCGCTGCACGATCGCAGCCGTGCGCCGCAGGACTGCACGGTGCTGCTCGTGGACGACAACAGCGTCAATCAGCTGGTGATGCGCGGCATGCTGCTCAAGCTCGGTTTCCGCGTGCGCACGGCCGACAACGGCACGGCGGCAGTCGATTGCCTGCAACGGGAAACCTTCGACGCGGTACTGATTGATTGCCAGTTGCCCAGCCATGAGGGGGCTTCGTTGTGCTGCCAGATCCACGCCTTGCCGGGCTGTGCCCATGTGCCGGTGTTCATGCTGGCCCAGGGCACGGATCGCGAGCATTGCGCGCCTGGCACGCGTATCGATTACCTGAACAAACCGGTGAAATTCGAAGACCTGCAAACGGCGCTGGAGCGTCGGGTGCTCAGCGCATAATAGGGCGAAAGCGCCGGCAGTTCGGCGTATATGACACTTTGATCAGCCACGGGGCGGTGCTTAACTGAATTCCTTGGCTGACCAAAGGAGCCCCGTCATGAACCTGCATCAGTTCGCCGAAACCCACGAAGTCACCAACCAGCCACCGTCGCTGGACGGCGCCAATCTGTACCGCATCGACCTGCCGTTACAGGAGTGGTCGCGCCGTTTCGGCGCCGGTTGGGCCGAGTCGCGGATCGATGTCTACGGTGCGCTGGCCGGCGGGCCGTTGATGGAAGCGGGGTTCCTCGCCAACCAGAACAAACCGGTTTTTGTCAGCCATGACCGCTACGGTCATCGTATCGATCTGGTGGAGTTTCATCCGGCTTATCACGAGCTGATGCGCACCGCGATCGAGCATGGCCTGACTTCTTCGCCATGGACCCATCCGCAGGATGGCGCGCATGTCGCCCGCGCCTCGATGAGCTATTTGCACAGCCAGGCCGAGGCCGGTAGCGGTTGCCCATTGACCATGACCTTCGCCAGCGTCCCGGCGATGCGCTTGCAGCCGGATCTGGCCGAGCAGTGGCTGCCGAAAATCCTCGCCACCGAATATGACCCGCGCAACATCGGCATGGCGCACAAGGCCGGCGTGACCATCGGCATGGCGATGACCGAGAAGCAGGGCGGCACCGATGTGCGGGCCAACACCACCAAGGCTTATCCGGTCGGTGCCAGTGGCCCGGGCCAGGCCTATGAACTGGTCGGCCACAAGTGGTTCTGCTCGGCGCCGATGTGCGATGCGTTCCTGACGCTGGCGCAAACCGACAAGGGCCTGACCTGCTTCCTGCTGCCACGCCATCGGCCGGACGACACGCGCAATCAGTTCTACATCCAGCGCCTGAAAAACAAACTCGGCAACCAGTCCAACGCCTCCAGCGAAGTGGAGTTCCGTGGCGCCCTGGCGTGGATGGTCGGCGAAGAAGGGCGTGGCGTGCCGACCATCATCGAGATGGTGGCGATGACCCGTTTCGATTGCATGGTCGGCTCCAGCTCGCTGATGCGTCAGGCGCTGACCCAGGCCAGCCACCACTGCGTGCACCGCAAGGTCGGCGGCAAACTGCTCAGCGAGCAACCGTTGATGCAGAACGTACTGGCCGACCTCGCTCTGGAAAGCGAAGCCGCGCTGGCCCTGAGCCTGCGCATGGGCCAGGCGCTGGATCATCTGGGCGACCGCCACGAAGCGCAATTCGCCCGGCTGGTGACGGCGGTGGGCAAGTACTGGATCTGCAAGCGCGCGCCGGCAATGATCAACGAAGCCGCCGAATGCATGGGCGGTGCCGGGTATGTAGAAGAGAGCATTCTGCCGCGCCTGTATCGCGAAGCGCCGGTCAACTCGACGTGGGAAGGCTCGGGCAACGTGCAGTGCCTGGACGTGTTGCGCGCGCTGTCGAAGGAGCCGGGCGTGCTCGATGTGCTGTTCAGCGAGTTGGGTGACGGCCATGGCGACAAGCGCCTGGCCGCGCACATCCAGCAGTTGCAGGCGCAGTTCAAGGACACCAGCGATATTCAGTACCGCGCGCGGCAGCTGACCGAGGATATTGCGCTGGGGCTGCAGGCCAAGCTGTTACTGGAAGCCGGAAACTCAGCGGTGAGTGATGCCTTTATTGCCAGCCGGCTGAGCGGCGGCGCTCGCGTTTATGGCACTTTGCCGCGTGGGCTGGACGTCGAAGCCATCGTCACCCGCTCAACCCCGCAAGGTTTCTGACACACCAAAAATCCCCCTGTAGGAGTGAGCCTGCTCGCGATAGCGGTGTACCAGTCAATGCAAATGTCGACTGATACATCGCTATCGCGAGCAGGCTCACTCCTACAGGGATCGTGGGTGTGTCCATATATTGTGCGGTTGCCAACATGCCACTGTTCCCGTGGCGTCACGATGCAGGCAAGATGAAGCTCTGCAAGTCAGAACACAGGAAGCTGATCGTGACCGAAGCGTTTATTGTCGTTCAAACCGCCGAACAAGCCGTGGACCGTCTGGCCGAGCTGCACGAGCGGGCCACCACTGCGCTGAACTCGGCGCTCAAGCGTTACCTCAAGGATCGCGTCGAGCCTGACGCTGCGCAGCGCGCACTGTTTCGTTATCCCGAACTGCGTCTGACCTACCTGTGCCAGGGCGAAGTCCCGCAGACCACCCGCGCGTACGCCAAGGTGCAACTGCCGGGCACCTACAGCGTCACCGTCACCCACCCCAAGGCGTTCCGCAAATACCTGCTGGAACAACTGGTGCCGTTGATGCACGACTTCACCGTGACCGTGGAAGTCGGCGTCAGCCAACAGAACATCCCGTACCCGTATGTGGTCGAGCAGGGCGATGAGCTGGCCGGCTCGGGCGTCACCGCTGCCGTGCTGGCGCGGGTGTTTCCGAGTACCGACCTGTCCGCTGCCACCGATGGCATCGCCGACGGTCTCTATGACTGGGAAAACACCGATCCGCTGCCACTGGCACTGTTCGACGCCGCACGGGTCGACTTCTCCCTGCGTCGCCTGGTGCACTACACCGGCAGCGACTGGCGCCATGTGCAGCCATGGATCCTGTTGACCAACTACCACCGCTATGTCGACCAGTTCATCGTCCATGGCCTGGAACAACTGCGCAAAGACCCGCGTTTCGTGCGCATGGTTCTGCCGGGTAACGTGATCATCGAGAAAAGTATGGATCACGGCGAAGCCTCGGCGATTGCCGCCGGCGTGGTCTGGCACCGTTACCAGATGCCGGCCTATCACCTGATCGCCAGCGATGGCCATGGGGTGACCCTGGTCAACATCGGCGTCGGCCCGTCCAACGCCAAGAACATCACCGACCACCTGGCGGTGCTGCGTCCGCATTGCTGGCTGATGATCGGTCACTGCGGCGGGCTGCGTCAGTCGCAGACCATCGGCGACTATGTACTCGCTCACGCCTATATGCGTCGTGACGGGATTCTCGATCGCGTAGTGCCGCCGAACATTCCGATCCCGGCGCTGGCCGAAGTGCAGATGGCGCTGCAGCAAGCAGCCGCCAACATCACCGGCGAGAAGGGCGAAGAGCTGAAAAAGCGTCTGCGCACCGGTACCGTGCTGACCTACGACGACCGCAACTGGGAGCTGCGCTGGGCCCAGGAACGTCCGCTAATCAACCTGTCCCGCGCCGTGGCCGTGGACATGGAAAGCGGCACCATCGCCGCCCAGGGTTATCGCCTGCGGGTGCCGTACGGCACGTTGCTGTGCGTTTCGGACAAACCGCTGCACAGTGAAATCAAGCTGCCGGGCTCGGCCAACGCGTTCTACGAGCGTGCGGTCAGCCAGCATTTGAAGATCGGCATCGAGGCGGTGGATCTGCTGCGCACCGAACTCAACTCGCTGCACTCGCGCAAACTGCGCAGCTTCGACGAGCCGCCGTTCCGATAACGGTTAGTCGTGGTCATTTGGTGGTCGGGGCACTAGCATTGTCAGCCCTGATCGCTAAATGTCTGTTCTCTTATGTCCCGTCCCCCGCGTCCACCTTCCCGTCGCCCTGGCGTGAAGTCTCAGTCTTCCTCACCGCGCCGTGTCGCCAAGGCGCCGCCGGCCGAGCCGAAGCTGATCCTGTTCAACAAACCGTTCGATGTGCTGACGCAATTCAGCGATGGCGAAGGGCGAGCGACGCTCAAGGATTACATCGACGTTCCGGGCATCTACCCGGCCGGACGGCTGGACCGCGACAGCGAAGGTTTGCTGCTGCTGACCAACGACGGCCAGTTGCAGGCGCGGATCGCCGATCCCAAGCACAAGCTGGCGAAAACCTATTGGGTGCAGGTCGAAGGCGTGCCGACGGCTGAGCAGTTGCAGCGTCTGCGTGACGGCGTCGAACTGAATGACGGCATGACCTTGCCCGCCGAAGCGCGGCAACTGGATGAGCCCGAGCTGTGGCCGCGCAATCCGCCGGTACGCTTTCGCGCGACGATTCCGACAACCTGGCTGGAGCTGGTGATTCGCGAAGGGCGTAACCGTCAGGTTCGGCGGATGACCGCAGCGGTCGGGCTGCCGACGTTGCGGCTGGGGCGGGGCAGGATTGGCGACTGGACAATCGAAGGGCTCGATCAGGGCCAATGGAAGGAAGTGCCGGCGCGTCTATAGCGCGCCGGATTCGATCAGGCCGATCACCACACTCTTGATGATGAACGCGGCCACGCCCAGGCCCAGCACGAAGAACAGGATGAACGAGCCGAAGCGCCCGGCCTTGGACTTCTTCGCCAGATCCCAGACGATGAAACCCATGAAAATGATCAGGATGCTGACCAGGCCAGTCATCATCCACTCTTCGAATACTGCAGGATCCATCGGGCATCTCCGGCGCAGGCGCGGCTGAAAGGGCTTGGCGATTATACGCCGAGGGTAGCTGAGGCCGCATTGACCTGCGTCGGTGTGCCGCAGTGAGGGGCTGCCTGTACCGGCCTCTTCGCGAGCAAGTCCGCTCCCACAGGTGAGCTCGGTGGTACACAAATTGTGTGCTCGACGAAGACCAATTGTGGGAGCGGGCTTGCTCGCGAAAGCGGTTTCAGCTGCGCAGATGCGTCAGCGGCAATTCAGTGCTGTTGAGCACCTGATTCAGCACAAAACTCGAGCGCACGCTGGTCACCCCTTCAATCCGGGTCAGGTGCCCCAGCAGCAGCTTTTGATAGTGATCCATGTCCGGCACCACCACTTTCAACTGATAGTCGGCATCGACGCCGGTCACCAGGCTGCATTCCAGTACCTGCGGCAGGGTGCGGATCGCCGCTTCGAAGTTTTCGAAACGCTCCGGTGTGTGCCGGTCCATGCCGATCAGCACGTAGGCGGTCAGGCTCAGGCCGAGCATCTTGCGATCGAGCAGGGCGACCTGGCGTGAGATGTAGCCGTCGTCCTCCAGTTGCTTGACCCGGCGCGAGCAGGGCGAGGGCGACAGACCGATGCGCTCGGCCAGTTCCTGGTTGGAGATGCGGGCGTCGCGCTGCAATTCAGCCAAAATACTCAGGTCATAACGGTCGAGTTTGCTCATGAATCTGTCCTTGGTTGTAACTATTGCGGCGGATTATCTATCCAGGGTTAAAAATTGCGCAAGTGGTGTTTATTTGAGCAATCTTCGCAATCCTCTGTCGCGGCCTCCGGCCTATTCTTATCACCAGAATCACTGCTCGGTAACACAGTCCACTGCGGCCCGCCCAATCAGGCCCGCCGCGGCCGCCACCCCCACCGGGGATGTGCCGGCCCCCGAGCTGCACACTGTCCAGAAGACGGCGTGAGGTGAGCCGACGTCAAAAGCGTCGAGCCAGGACGAAGTTCTCTAGAAGGGAGGCCGACGGGTCTCCCTTTTTTCTTGCCTGCGATTTTTGTGCCTTGCAGCGCCGCCATCCTCAATAAATAAGTTTCGTGACTGATAACCTGTCGCAGAACCCGGTGTGTGTATTCCCGGTCTTAGTTACAAGCCCCTTATTACCCGCAGTGAGGAAAAGCATGAAGTCGCGCATCTGGCGTCTGGCCGGTGTTGGTTTGCTGTGTGTGAGTGTCAGTGCGCAAGCGCTTGCCGACGAGCCACAGAATCGTGGTCCCGAGAATAACGGGCACGGTGGTGAACATCAGGGCAATCAGGGGCATGGCGGCGAGCGTCAGCCGCACGGGCAGAACAATCCGCCGCCGCAAAATCAGCCGCGGCCGCAGAACAACGAAATCATTCGTGGCGACAACAGCCGCCAGTTCGAGCACAACAGCCAGCAGCACAATAATAACGGTCAATGGCAAAACAACGGTCAGTGGCAGAACCAGAACCGCGCGCCCAACCCGCCTGCTCCGGTTCATCAGGCGCCACCGCCACCGGCGAACAATCTGCCGATCCAGCCACGGCCCGACGCCGTGCGTCAGACCCAGGAACCGCGCCAGGGTTACTACCGCGACGAGCGTCCGCAGAATGGTTACCACAACCAGCAATGGCAAACCGGCAACCGGCCCAATGACAATCGCTGGCCGGGCCGCCCGGACGGGCATGGCAACGGCTGGGGCCCAGGCCCGCAGTACCGCCCGGGGCATGTGATCGACCGCTTCCCGGATCGCGAATACCGTGTGCCGTATCGCGGCCAGGATTACTTCTATTCCGGTGGCTACTGGTATCGCCCGCAAGGCCCGCGCTACATCGTCGTGCAACCGCCACGTGGGATTCGTACCCAGTATCTGCCGGACTATGCGCGTGAAGTGTGGATCGGCGGTGCGCTGCTGTTCCTCGCTGCCGGCTCCTATTACGCCTATCAGGAAGCCACCCAGGATTACGTGGTGGTCGAGCCGCCGGTGCAGCAACCGCCGCAACCCCAGCCGCAATCCCAGGGTTATGACGTCGAGGCTTATCCCGCCAACGGTCAGTCGCCGGAACAAGTCCAGCAGGACGGTTACCAGTGCTACCAATACGCGGTACAGCAAAGCGGTTTCGATCCGCGTACCGCGACGTATCAACCGGCGCCCGAAGTGGTGCAGGCCTACCGTCAGGCTCAGGGCAATTGCCTGAGCAGTCGCGGTTATCAGGTGTCTTACTGAAGCCGGGTTTGCGCCCGTTCGGTCTTGACCACTTCCTGCGGGTCGGCGTGCACCAGCACCTCGGCTCGCGGGTAGGCGGCGTGAATCGCATCCGCCGCCTGATCGCTGATGCCGTGGGCGACTGACAGGGTCAGCTCTCCCGGCAACTCCAGGTGCAACTGCACGAACCAGTGATTGCCCGAGATCCGCGTGCGCAGATCATGTGCGCCCAGCACGCCGGGTACGCCGCAGGCCAGTTCGAGCATGTGCTGACTGACGTCCGTTGGCAGCTCTTCATCCATCAGCACCGAAAAACTTTCCCGGGCGATCTGAACCGCACTCCACAAAATGTACGCCGCAATCCCCAGGCCGAACCATGCATCGAGCTGATGAAAGCCCATGCCGGCGAGGACCAGCGCGATCAGAATGCTGCCGTTGAGCAGCATGTCCGAGCGGTAGTGCAGCGAGTCGGCGCGCACCGCGTTGGAGCCGGTCTGCTTGATCACCCGATGTTGCAATGTCAGTAGCGCAGCGGTCAGCAGCAGCGAGAATACGATCACCCCAATGCTCAACCAAGGCGCGCCCAGCGGCTCTGGTTGCTGGATGCGTTCGTACGCCTGAAAGGCAATCAGCACCGCACTGCCACCGATGAACAGTGCCTGAGCCATACCCGCCAGCGACTCGGCCTTGCCGTGACCGTAACGGTGATCGTCATCGGCCGGGCGCAGCGCGTAATGCACCGCCAGCAGATTGAGCAGCGAGGTAACGCCATCCAGCGCCGAGTCGGTGAGGCCGGCGAGCATGCTCACCGAACCGCTGAGCCACCAGGCGATGGCTTTGGCGATGATCAGCGTGCAGGCCACCGCGACCGAGGCGCGGGTCGCCAGCCGCAGCAGGCGGGCGTGTTCGGGGCTGGTGGTCATGTGGTCGTAATGTCCTTATGCGGCAGGTTGCAGGCCAAACATCGCCAGTTGTTGAGTGCTGCCCTTGTGCTGGATCAGACGTGGATCGTCCAGTGGCAGGTTGCGGCCCAGTTCTGTTTCGAGAATAGCCTGCAACTTGAGGTTATCGACCTGACCGTCCGGGCCAATGGCTTGTTTCAGCTTGGCCGGATCGACCTGGGCGGTGTGGCCCGGTTCGAAATAGATCGCGCCGGTGGTGAAGTCGACCGCAAAGGCGATCAGGCCGGGAATCACGTAGAACAGCAGGCCCACAGCGTCGAGCACGGCAATCGCCGGGTCAATCTTGCCGTCGATCTGGCCGCGACGGTCCGGGTAGAAAATCGAACCGCAGGCAGTGAGTTGAGTGAGCAGGGTGGCGACCAGTACACCGCCGATCAGGCGAGAAGGTAAGCGCATGGAAAATCTCCTGAGTCATCTATTAACGAAGCTTCGTCTTGTGAAGTTAAGACCCTGACGAACGCCAAGCAGTTCGCCGTTATACTCGCGGCTGGCAGGGCATGCCCACAGTAAATTGCGGCCTCGTCTCACCCCTACCGAAATATGTTGAGGATTGAAGTTGTTTTCTCCAGATCGACACCGCGTGAAGGCTGATGAATCCTGTCGGGGTTCGGCCCTCCGGGCTAATGCTGTGAGCACGCCATGCTGCGTTGCGGGACTTGGCAAGGAAACGACCCTCACCTGCGTCCCGCGCCTTGCCTGGCACGCTCACAGCTTTAACGCGACTCGCAATTTACGGTGGGCACGCCCTGGGGAGCCAGCATGATTTCTTTGCCGATCGATGAAGTTTTACCTGCCCTGCGTGAAGCGTTGGCGACACGCCACGAAGCTGTGCTCGAAGCACCGCCCGGCGCCGGTAAAACCACCCGCGTGCCCCTGGCCTTGCTCGATGAAGCGTGGCTGGCCGGGCAGACCATCCTCATGCTCGAACCGCGGCGTCTCGCAGCGCGTGCGGCGGCTGAACGACTGGCCAGCGAACTGGGCGAGAAGGTCGGTGAAACCGTCGGTTATCGCATCCGCCTCGACAGCAAGGTCGGCCCCAACACCCGTATCGAGGTGGTCACCGAAGGCATTCTCACCCGGCGCCTGCAGGACGATCCGGCGCTGGAAGGCGTGGGCCTGCTGATCTTCGACGAATTCCACGAGCGTAGCCTCGATGCCGATCTGGCATTGGCGCTCAGTTTGAACGGTCGTGAACTGTTCCGAGCTGAACAGCCGCTGAAGATTTTGCTGATGTCGGCAACGCTGGAAGGCGAACGTCTGGCCGGCTTGCTGGATGACGCGCCGATCCTGCGCAGCGAAGGGCGCATGTTCCCGGTGACGATGCGCTGGGGGCGGCCGTTCCAGCCCGGCGAATACATCGACCAGCGCGTGACCCAGACCGTACTTGAAGCCCTGCACGATGAGACCGGCAGCCTGCTGGTGTTCCTTCCGGGGCAGGCGGAAATCCGTCGCGTGCATCAGCAACTGAGCGATGCCATTGGCGAGCGCAGCGACGTGTTGCTCTGCCCGCTGCACGGCGAACTGGATCTGAATGCGCAGCGCGCCGCGATCGACCCGGCTCCCACCGGCCAGCGCAAAGTGGTGCTGGCGACCAACATCGCCGAGACCAGTTTGACCATCAATGGCGTGCGTGTGGTGATCGATGCCGGGCTGGCGCGGGTGCCGCGTTTCGACCCTGGCAGCGGCATGACCCGCCTCGACACCCAACGCATTTCCAAGGCCAGCGCCACCCAACGCGCCGGCCGGGCGGGGCGTCTGGAGCCGGGGGTGTGTTATCGCCTGTGGTCACAGGACCAGCACGAACAACTCGCCGCTTACGGCAGCGCGGAAATTCTTTCGGCGGACCTGGCGAGCCTGGCGCTGCAACTCGGGCGTTGGGGCGTGACTCCGGGCGAACTGGTCTGGCTCGATGTGCCACCGACGGCGGCTTATGCACAGGCACAGGATCTGTTGCAGCGACTCGGCGCGCTCGAAGGCGAAACGTTGACCGCGCACGGTCAGGCCATGGCTGAACTGCCGGCGCATCCGCGCATCGCCCATCTGTTGCTGCGCGGTCATGCGCTGGGGCTGGCGAACATGGCGTGCGACGTTGCGGCACTGCTCGGCGAGCGCGATATCCTGCGCGGTGCCGGCGCTGATCTGCACAGCCGCTTGGTCCTGCTCTGCGGTGAAGAACGTGCGGCGCGCGGTGCACAAGGTGGCGTGCAACGGGCCCGGCAATTGGCGCGACAGTATCGCGGTTACTTGCGCGGCAAGGCGAGCGCGCCGGTCAGCGATCCCGATCATCCGCGCTGGCTCGGCGCGCTGCTGGCGCTGGCCTACCCGGACCGCGTCGCCCAACAGCGGCGTGCCGGTGGCGCGGAATATCGTCTGGCCAATGGACGCGCCGCGCTGTTCGCTGAAGCCGACAGCCTGATGAAGGAGCCATGGATTGTGATTGCCGACCTCGGCAGCCGTCAGGGTCAGCGCGAGGAACGGATTTATCTGGCGGCGGATTTCGATCCGGCGCTGTTCGATTCAGTGTTGGCTGAGCAGGTCAGTTGCGTCGATCAACTGGACTGGGACGAACGCGAAGGCGTGCTGCGCGCCGAGCGTCAGCGCAAGGTCGGCGAGCTGATCCTCAGCCGCGAACCGTTGACCGGTCTCGACGAAGCGGCACGCAGTCAGGCGCTGGTCAATCTGGTGCGGCGCAAAGGTCTGGAGTTGCTGCCGTGGACGCCGGAGCTGCGTCAGTGGCAGGCGCGGGTCGCCCTGCTGCGGCAGCTGGATCTGAACGCTCAGGTCGAAAGCCAATGGCCGGATGTCAGCGACGCGACGTTGCTGAAAAACCTCGAAGACTGGCTGATGCCATATCTGGGCAAGGTCTCGCGGCTCAGTCATTTCGCCAATCTGGACCTGTCGAGCATCGTCCGTAACCTGCTGCCGTGGCCGTTACCACAGCGGCTCGATGAGCTGGCGCCGCATCACATCAGTGTGCCGTCCGGGTCATCGATTCGTCTGGATTACAGCGAGCAGCCGCCGATTCTCGCGGTGCGTCTGCAGGAGTTGTTCGGCCTCGCCGAGACGCCACGGATTGCCGGCGGGCGGCAAGTGGTCAAGTTGCACCTATTGTCCCCGGCGCGGCGGCCGGTGCAGGTGACGCAGGATCTGGCCAACTTCTGGCGCAGTACCTATGCCGAGGTGAAGAAGGATTTGAAGGGGCGGTATCCGAAGCACTATTGGCCGGATGATCCGTTGGTGGCCGAGGCCACTGCGCGGGCCAAACCGCGCGGCACGTGAAGATCAAAACATCGCAACCTGCCATTCATTGACGGTGCGACATCGATCTACTGTGGGAGCAAGCCCGCTCCCGCAATGGGTCGGAGCGTGTTCGCTGCTAAATACGCGCTTTGCCCGTCAGTTGTTCCCGGCAGTAATCGGCGAACAACTGCGCCGGCTTGGTCAGTTGCCCACGCTTGAGCCACGCCGCCACCAGCCCTGAGCCGGTGACGTCTTCGGCTATCTCCACGCACACCACTTTCTTGCCGTCATAGGTGCATTCCGAATGCGGACGGGTGACCAGCACCGAGAAGCCGAATCCCTGGCCGACCATGCCGCGGACCATCTCGATTGACGGCGAGCTGAACTCGATGCGCGGGGTCAGGCCCAGCTCTTCGAAGAGGCTGACGAAGTAGGTCCGGCTCGGCTGTACGTCCAGCAGAATCATTGGCTCCAGGCACAGATCGCGTAGCGACACTTGCTTGTACTGGGCGAAACGGTGGTCGGCCGGCAGCAGCGCATACGGGCGTTGCGCCGGCATCAGTGGTTCGGTCTGGATGGTGGCGTCGAGTTCGTGTTCATAAAGGATGACCAGGTCGAACGTGCCCGAGGTCAGGCCCAGCACCAGTTCCTGTTGTTCGCCGTCACGGATGCGGATTTTCACCCCGGGATAGAGCGTGGAAAACCCGGCAATCAATTGCGGCAAATACAGCGGGGCGACGGTTTCGAAACAGCCAATGTCGATCTGCCCGGCGACGATGTCGTTGTCGGCGAGGGCGTTCTGTTCGAACTCCCGGGCCATGCGCAACAGCTCCTGCGCCTTGCGGAAAAACCGTGCGCCGCTGGGCGTCAGGGACACGCCCTGAGCGTGATGGCGGATCAGCAGCTGCACGGCGAAGCTGTCTTCCAGGCCCTTGATTGCCGTGGAGATCGCCGGTTGCGCGATGTACAGCTTGCGTGAAGCTTCGGCAACGCTGCCGCATTCGACGGTGGTGATGAAGTATTTGAGTTGACGCAAATTGTAGGCGGCCACGGCAAACCTCAGGACGAGCGGACTCGACTTCCAGGCAATTTGTGCGCCGCCACGTCCGCTGCGCGACGATGTTTTTGTCCTTGAACCTTAGTCATCCGCGCAGGTTTTGGGGAAACCGATTGAGCAGTTTTTTCATTGCCTGCGAAGATGTTTTTACTGGTTTTAGCCCGCTGGGGCCTGAGCGACCATCGACTGCACAATAACGTCCAAGGAGCATCCGACGTGTTCGAGCTTGCAGAATGGCAGCGCCAGGCCGTTGCATTGAAGTTTCCCGATCAAGCCGTGATCAACGGTCAACACTGCGCCGCGCAATCGGGGCAGACCTTCGCCGCGATCAATCCCGCCACTGGCCAGTTACTGGCCAATGTCGCCGCCTGTGGCGAGGAGGATGTCGACGCGGCGGTGCGTAACGCGCGACAGGTGTTCGAGACCGGCACCTGGGCGCAACGTCCGCCCGCCGAGCGCAAGCAAGTGCTGCTGCGCCTGGCTGATCTGCTGATGGCGCATCGTGAAGAATTGGCCCTGCTCGATTCGCTGAACATGGGCAAACCGGTGATGGACGCTTACAGCATTGATGTGCCGGGCGCCGCCGGGGGGTTTCGCTGGTACGCCGAAAGCATCGACAAACTCTACGACCAGATCGCCCCCGGCGCCGCCAATGTGCTGGCGACCATCACCCGCGAAGCGCTGGGCGTGGTGGCGGCGGTGGTGCCGTGGAATTTCCCGTTGGACATGGCCGCGTGGAAGCTCGCGCCGGCGCTGGCGGCGGGTAACTCGGTGATCCTCAAACCGGCCGAGCAATCACCGTTTTCGGCGTTGCGTCTGGCCGAGCTGGCGCTGGAAGCGGGGTTGCCGGCGGGCGTACTCAACGTATTGCCGGGGCTTGGTGAACAGGCCGGCAAAGCCTTGGGCCTGCACCCGGACGTCGATTGCCTGGTGTTCACCGGCTCGACGCAGGTCGGCAAATATTTCATGCAGTACTCGGCGCAATCCAACCTCAAACAAGTGTGGCTGGAGTGCGGCGGCAAGAGTGCCAACCTGGTGTTTGCCGATTGCCGCGATCTGGATCTGGCGGCGGAAAAAGCCGCGTTCGGGATCTTCTTCAATCAGGGCGAAGTGTGTTCGGCCAACTCGCGGTTGCTGGTAGAGCGTTCGATTCACGACGCGTTTGTCGAACGCCTGAAATCTCAGGCCGAGCGCTGGCTGCCGGGTGATCCGCTCGATCCGCAAAGCCGTGCCGGGGCGATCGTCGATCACCGGCAGACGGCGAGCATCATGCGTGCCATTCGCAGCGCCGAGCAGTCGGGTGCGACCCTTGTGTGTGGCGGCCAGCAGCGGCGCTTCAATGGCACGGACAACTTCATCGAACCGACGATTTTTACTGGCGTCCGCGCCGACATGCCGTTGTTTCGCGAAGAGGTATTCGGGCCAGTGCTGGCGGTGGTGCCGTTCGACGATGAAGACCAAGCGGTGCGTCTGGCCAATGACAGTGTCTACGGGCTGGCGGCGTCGCTGTGGACTGATGATCTGCATCGCGCGCACCGTGTGGCGCGACGGCTGCGGGCGGGCACGGTGTCGGTGAATACCGTCGATGCGCTGGACGTGACCGTGCCGTTCGGCGGCGGTAAGCAATCGGGTTTTGGCCGCGATCTGTCGCTGCACTCGTTCGACAAATACACCCAGCTGAAAACCACCTGGTTTCAGTTGCGCTGATACCGCGTCACCCCTTTTCGCGAGCAGGCTCGCTCCCACATTGGATTTGTGATCAACACAGAACCACTGTGGGAGCGGGCTTGCTCGCGAATGCGGTGGGTCAGTCACAGAAAATCCTTGATCTGCCCCCCCTTTGAGCATCCCCGCCAACCCTGCCCTTCAGCAGTGCGCGCTACCCAGTTTTTTCATCATTTGCTGCCAACAATTTCCTGATTTTCCTCGGCCCGCACATGGGCCACCATCGATCTCGCCAGCCCGGTGTTTCACGCCAGAGTCCAGCAGAGACCGCAGCGTGGATTCACATCATTGGTGCCGGCCGTACTGCCCATGACAAAACTAAATCAACAGCGTCGGGAGTGCTCCATGATCAAGTCCTTGTGTATTCGTCTCACCCACCCTCTGGCGATCACCGCCCTTGCAGCCACGGTCGCGACCAGCGCCCAGGCCGGCACCCTGTCCATCGGCCATACCACCTGGGTTGGCTACGGCACCCTCTACCTGGCTCAGGACCTGGGCTACTTCAAGGAAAACGGCCTGACCGTTGAACTGCCGGTGGTCGAAGAAGCTTCGATGTACATGGCCGCGCAGGCGTCCGGCCAACTGTCAGGCTCGGCGTCGACTATCGACGAGGTGCTCAAATACCGTCCGCAGTTCTGCTTCAAGGCAGTTGCGGCGCTGGATGACAGCCATGGTGGCGACGGCGTGCTGGTCGGCAAGAACGTGAAGTCGTTGCAGGAACTCAAGGGCCAGGCCGTGGCGGTCAACGAAGGCTCGACGTCGCAGTTCTGGCTGTCGTACCTGCTGAAAAAGAACGGCATGAAAATGAGCGACATTACCGTGCAGAACATGACCGCCGACGATGCCGCCACCGCGTTCATCGCCGGTCGCGTGCCGGCCGCCGTGACCTGGGAACCGCACCTGTCGATGGTACGCGACAAGCAGCAGGGCAAGGTGCTGATCGACAGCAGCAGTACCCCGGGGGTGATCGTCGATGTGGTGGCGCTCAATTGCAGCGTCATCGAAAAACAGCCGCAGGACGTCAAGGCGTTGGTCAGCGGTTTGTACAAGGCGGTCAAGTACACCCAGGAACACCCGGACGAGGCTTACGCGATCATGGCCAAAGGCGTTGGCGGCTATCTCTCCGATCCGAAGGAACTGGCCGCTGCCGCCAAAGGCGTGCGCTTCTACGATCAGGCGATGAGCGAAAAACTTCTCGGTTCGCCGGGCAAGCCGGGTGACAGCGCGGCGTTGATCAAACTCGCCAACGAAACCGCCAGCGAACTGCAGGGCAAGCCCTACAACGTCAGCCATGACGATCTGGTCGACAACCGTTTCGTCAGCCCGCTCTAGGAGGTCTGCATGTTCAAGCGCAAATCATGGCTGAGCCGCTGCCTCACGCCCAAGACCGGATTACCGGTGCCAGTGGTGTGGAGCGCCAGCGGCCTGGCGTGGGTGTTGCTGGTCGGCCTGTGGGCCGGGTTGTCCTACGGCGGCATCGTGCCGGGGATGTTTCTGCCAACCCCCGGCGCGGTGCTCGAGGCGGCCGTACGCCTGAGCCGCGACGGCACCCTCGGCACCCATGTGTGGGCCAGCGTCGAAGTGGTGATGGTCGGCTTCATTGTCTCGTCGCTGGTGGCGGTGCCGCTGGGGTTGTTGATGGGCAGCTTCCGCATCGTCCAGGCGTTCCTCGAACCGCTGGTCAACTTCATTCGCTACCTGCCGGTGACCTCGTTCGTGCCGCTGTTCATCCTGTGGATTGGTATCGGTCTGGAGCAGCGTGTGTCGGTGATTATCTTCGGCGTGTTCTTCCAGCAACTGGTGATGATCGCTGACGTGTCCAAAGGGATTTCCAAGGATCTGATCAACGCCTCTTACACCCTCGGTTCCAACCGTCGCGACGCAGTGCTGCATGTGATCGCCCCGGCCTCGGTGCCCGGTGTGCTCGACACCCTGCGCGTGACCATGGGCTGGGCCTGGACGTATCTGGTGGTGGCCGAGCTGGTCGCGGCCTCCAGTGGCCTCGGTTACCTGAGCCTCAAAGCCATGCGCGGCTTTCAGGTCGACGTGATTTTCCTCGCCATCGCGATCATCGGCCTGCTCGGTCTGGTCACCGATCAACTGTTCCGTTTTCTTCGCTTGAGGGTTGCCGCATGGGCTCAGTAACCGCTGCCAATCATCGTTTCATCGAACCGCGAGCTGCCGCGCCGCAAGCCGCTGCGCGCCTGCAAGTGGACAAGGTCAGTCTGCGCTACAAGAAACCCGATGGCGGCACGTTCACTGCGCTGGAGCAGGTGTCGTTCGAAGTGCCGGACCAGCAGTTCGCGGTGCTGGTGGGGCCGTCGGGTTGCGGCAAATCGAGCCTGTTGTACCTGACCGCTGGCCTGGCCGAGCCGACGTCCGGCGAGATCTACGTCGGCGGTCAGCAAGTGCAGGGCCCCGGTGCCGATCGGGGGATGGTGTTCCAGAGCTACACGCTGTTTCCGTGGCTGACGGTACGGCAGAACGTCGAATTCGGCCTCAAACGACGCGGCATGCCGGCGGCGCGGCGCAAGGAAATCGTCGACTATTACGTCAACGAAGTGGGCCTGGCCGGGTTTGCCGACAGCTACGCCAAGCAGCTCTCGGGCGGCATGATGCAGCGCGTGGCGATTGCCAGGGCGCTGGCCAATGATCCGCAGATCCTGTTGATGGACGAACCGTTTGGCGCACTGGACAGCCAGACCCGCTTGCAGATGCAGCAGTTGTTGCTGCGGGTCTGGGGTAACAGCAAGAAGACCGTGCTGTTCGTGACTCATGACATTGACGAAGCGATTCTGCTCGGGGACCGGGTCTACGTGATGGGCGCCAAACCGGGGCGGATCAAGCAGATCCTCGACGTGCCGATCGAACGCCCGCGCTCACTGGACATGGTCATGGAGCGCTCGTTCATCGACATGAAACGGGAGATCTTCGGGCTGCTGCACGATGACCTCGAAGAAGTCCACTAAGTCGAGCACGCTCTTTTGTAGGCCTTCGCCTGTTCGCGATGGCGTAGTGTCAGCCGTCATCAACTTTGAAGACACACCGCTTTCGCGAGCAAGCCCGCTCCCACAGGGGGGTATTGTGTTCGCTGGCTACGGGGTGGCGGGGAGCAGGAAGCGCGCAATCACCGGCAAGTGATCGGAAATGCGCAAGGTATCGTCCTGCCGCACCCTGGCCTCGACCCGTTTGATTTTCGGGCTGTAGAACAGATAGTCGACCGTGCGATCCGGGCCATTGAGGCCGGGGTCGTTGGGGTAGTGCGTCAGCCAGTGGGCGCGGTCGATGCCGCTGGCTTCGTTGTTGGTCGGGATCATCGGGTACTTGTCCCACAACAGGTGCAGTGCGCTGTCGATCGAGTAGGGCGTGCGCTGATCAGCAGGCAGGCGTTGATACTGGCCCAGCGGCAACAGGCTGAAGTCACCGCCGATCAGCCACGGCAGGCCCTGGCTTTCGTACTTGTCGAGCACCTTGGCCACCGCCGTCACTTGCGCCTGCAAGGTGTCGTCGGGTTGGCTGGCGCGATCCAGATGCGTGTTGAACACCGTCAGTTGCCCGCCGTCGCTCAGCGGCAGCTTGGTGGCGAGCAGGGCGTCCTTGGGTTGGAACTGGCGGCTGATGATGTTCGCCGGGGGCGCCGGCAATTGCAGGCGTTCGGCGTGTTCGATGCGGTAGCGGCTCAGGGTTGCCAGTTGTCGGCCAACGCTGCCGAAAATGTGTGGTTCGGGGACGAAATCCGCCTTCCAGTCGAAGGCGTGGGCGCTGCACGGGTAGAGGTCGGTGACCCGTTCCTGCAGCAGCTTGAGCTGATTCTGGTAATCACTGGCCTTGGCGCCGTCGTCCAGCTCTTGCAGCAGGACTACGTCGGGCTGCTCATCGCGGATCACCCGCGCCACTTCGTCGAGGCTGAAGGCCATGTCTTCCGGGGTTGGCGCTTCATCGTTGCCCTGGGCCTGGTCGTTCCAGAACACGTAGCGCTTGCCGGCGAGGTATTGCACGTTCCAGGTCATGACTTTCAACGCCTGCCCGGGCACCAGGTTCGGCGGGGTACCGGTGCAGGTGACCGGCAGGGTTTCCCGGGCATCGGGGCGCCAGGTCAGGCTGTGGATCAGCCCGCCGATCAGGACGATGGCGAGCAAAAACGGCAACAGGGTGTAGCGCAGCAGACGGGGCATGGCTCGGCTTATCGCGTTACAAAAGTGACCCCGAGCATACCCGACCGCAGACGCTTGGCCCAAGGCCCCTGAAGTCAGACCGCTCCGTTACGTTTGTCAGGCAATTCGCTGATCAGCATGAACAGACGGAACAGCACTACGCTGGTGAACAGTTGCAGGAAGCTGTGCGCACTGTCGATCAGTACCGCGATCAGCGGATTCTGCGGGTCGGGGTACACCGCCAGGGTCGCGCCCTTGAGCAGCCACAATGGTCCCATCACGCAGAGAATGCACAGCAGGATCCGCCAGAAATGCCCTCGGGTCAGGCGCAGGCTTTCCTTCATCGCCTGCAACGGCCCCATGCCGCGCAGCACCAGCAGATATTCGGCGAACGCCAGCATCACCATCAGCATCAGGCCTGGCAGGAAATACAGCGACAGCCCGAGCAGAATCAGCAAGGTGTTGAGCGCCGTGAGCAGGGCGAAGCGCGGCCACAGCCGGGCGGACATCGCCAGCAGGTCGAGGGTGCGCGGGGCTTCGCCACGGGTGCGGGCATCGAGGAACAGGATCAGCGCGGCGGTGTACAGCGGATACACCAGCAGACCGACCACCACGCTGGCGGCGGAGAAACTGTCCGGGTCGGTGACATGATCCACCACTTGCTGCAGCGCCGCTTCGAAGATCACCAGTGGCAGGCACAACTGCACGATGCTGGCCAGATGGCGTTTGAAAAAATACAGAGAGTCACGCAGTACATCGAAGGCATTCATCAGTCGGTATCGCAGGTCGAAAACAGTGGCTCACTTTAACCGATGATGCGCGGGCCGACACAAACGTAAACATTCGGTAAAGGTCGTTGAAACATCCTGTCACTGCCTCCATTACAGAGGTGCGCCTTGTCCACAGTGGACACGGGCAACGTTATCCCCGGCAATCTACGAGGTCGCCATGAACAGCGAAGAGCAAACCCTGATCGATGGACTGTTTTCCCGGCTGCAACAGGCCGAAACGGAGGCAGCCCCGCGTGACGCCCAGGCCGAGGCGCGGATCAAGGAACACCTGACCCGCCAGCCGGCGGCAGGTTATTTCATGACCCAGGCGATTCTGGTGCAAGAGGCGGCCATCAAGAGCCTCGACGAACAGAACAAGCAGCTGACCCAGCAAATCCAGCAATTGCAGGCTGAACTGCAAGCGGCCAAGGCCCAGGGCGCGGCACCGGCACCGAGTGGCGGCGGTGGTTTCCTGTCGAGCATCTTCGGCGGCGGTTCGCGTCCGGCGCCGACCCAGAGCGCTCCGGCCTCCACCGGCGGCTGGCGTGAGCCGGCACCGCAGCAGAACTACGCTGCGCCACCGCCACAACAGAACTATGCCGCGCCACCGCCAAATTACGCACAGCAAGCCGCCCCGGCAGCGGGCAGCAGCTTCCTTGGCGGCGCCCTGAAAACTGCCGCTGGCGTGGCCGGTGGTGTGATGTTGGCGCAAGGCATCAGCAGCCTGTTCCATCACAACCAGCAGCCTGAAGAAATCGTTGAGGTGATCAAGGAAGAGCCGGCGCAAGTGGCTGACCAGAGCAACAACGACTGGGGCAATGATCAGCGCATGGCTGGCAACGACAGCTTCGGTAACGACCAGGGCGGTCTTGCCGACACCGACTACAGCGACGACAACTCGTCGTTCTTCGATGACGACGACTCCTTCGTCTGACTGATCAGCCGCCCGTACCAACCTGTGGTGAGGGGATAAATCCCCTCACCACAACCCACCATCCGTCCGGAGTGGTGGGTCGATTATTCGCGCCACCTTCCTGAGGACTGGCATACTGAGCGCCTTTTTCGGGCCTGGCGCCTGATCCCGCTTCGTGCGCTATGCGCTCACAGGAATCCCGGTGAAAAAAATCGCAGTGTTCGCCGACGTGCAGAACCTCTACTACACCGTGCGTCAGGCCTATGGTTGTCACTTCAACTACGCCGCATTGTGGGCAGACATCAGCAAGGACGGGCAGATCGTCGAGGCTTATGCCTATGCGATCGACCGTGGTGACAGCAAGCAGCAGCAGTTCCAGCAGATCCTGCGCAACCTCGGCTTCACCGTGAAGCTCAAGCCCTACATCCAGCGCAGCGACGGCTCGGCCAAGGGTGACTGGGACGTGGGCATCACCCTCGACATCATGGACGCCGCCGACCACGTCGACGAAATCGTCCTGGCCTCCGGTGACGGCGACTTCGACATGCTGCTCGAACGCATCATCAGCAAACACGGCGTACAGGCAGTGGCCTATGGTGTGCCTGGCCTGACCGCCAATTCGCTGATCCGCGCCGCCAGCCGTTACGTGCCGATCGAAGGCGTGTTGTTGTTGAAGAATTGAGCTGTTACTGAAGAATTGATTTGTACGGAGTTGAACCCGGTTTGGAACGCATTGCAGTCATCGACTTTGAAACCACTGGCCTGTCGCCGAGCAGCAGCTGTCGTGCCACGGAAATCGCCGTGGTCATGCTGGAAAACGGACGCATCGTCGAGCGTTACCAGAGCCTGATGAACGCTGGCGTGCGCGTCCCGGCCTTCATCGAACAACTGACCGGCATCAGCAACGCCATGTTGCGCACCGCACCATCGGCCGAACGGGTGATGGAAGAGGTCAACGAATTCGTTGGCTGCACGCCGTTGGTCGCGCATAACGCCTCTTTCGACCAGAAGTTCTGGGACTTCGAACTGGGGCGGATCAAACGCACCCGTTTGCAGAATTTTGCCTGTTCGCTGCTGCTGGCACGCCGCCTGATGCCGGCGGCGCCGAATCACAAGCTCGGTACTCTCACCACCTTCGCGCGTTTGCCGCACACCGGCCAGGCGCACAGGGCGATGGCGGATGCGGAGATGGCGGCCAATCTGATGGCGCATCTGGCGCAAGAGCTGCGGCACAAGCATGGGGTGCGTGAGCTGAACCACGACCTGTTGTGCAAACTGCAGAAAGTCCCGGCGGCCAAAGTCAGCGAACACCTGCAGCGCTATCGCTGATCCCCGGCCCAACACAAATCCCCTGTGGGAGCGGGCTTGCTCGCGAAAGCGGTGTGTCATTCGGCAAAAATGTTGTCTGACACACCGCATTCGCGAGCAAGCCCGCTCCCACATTTGGATCTTCTGAGTTCCTGATTACTTGCCGTTGTTTTCGATGTGGCCGAGCGGCACACGCTTCTCGATCGCACTCGATAGCACAATCGAAGTCTTGCTGAAGCCGAACTTCGCCACCCGATTGATCAACTCCTCCAGCTCCGTCATCGAACCAACCGCGCCCTTCATCATCACGCAGGGATCGCCCGTCACTCGAAAACACTCGATGAGTTGCGGGATTTTCGCCAGTTCGTCGTAGACCTTCTGACTGCCGTTCTGGTGCAGGCGCAACTCGATCATGCACTGGATCGGCAAGCCGATTTTCGACAGGTCGATGTTCGCCTGATACCCGGTGATCACCCCCGACGCCTCGAGCTTGGCCACGCGTTCGGCCACGGCCGGAGCGGACAGGTTCACTTTGCGCGCGAGGTCGGCGTAGGACGCTCGGCCGTTTTCCAGCAGAGCGCTGAGCAGCATGCGGTCGTATTTGTCCAAGGCCGGACTCCTTAAATTGCCAGACTTTCGAAATCGCTGTTTATCCCGCCGATCTCCGTTCTTTCAAAAGTGTACCGGCGCTATAAACAGGTTTTGTAGCTTATTTTTGCACGCCGGCCTTTCTAGAATAATTCATCCGCTACCTCTGACATTCGAGCTGCCCATGCCTGCCTTGCGCCGTTTTTCCTTGCCGTTGATCGCCGCGTTTTTCGCGCTGTATGTGATTTGGGGATCGACCTATCTGGTGATTCGCATTGGCGTCGAATACTGGCCGCCGCTGATGCTCGGCGGGGTACGCTTTGTGATTGCTGGCAGCCTGATGTACGCCTTCCTGCGCTGGCGCGGGGCGCCGGCACCGACCTGGGCGCAGTGGAAAGCGGCGGGGATCATCGGGATTTTGCTGCTTAGCTTCGGTAACGGCGCGGTGAGTGTGGCCGAGCACACGGGCGTGGCTTCCGGTGTGGCGGCACTGGCGGTGGCGACGGTGCCGTTGTTCACTTTGCTCTGCGGGTATTTCTGGGGCGCGCGCAATACGCGGCTGGAGTGGGCCGGGGTGGCACTGGGGATTATCGGTATCGCCATGCTCAACATGGGCTCCAACCTGCAATCGAGCCCCATGGGCGCGGCTTTGCTTATTTTCGCGGCGGCGACCTGGGCGTTCGGCTCGGTCTGGAGCAAACCCCTGCCGCTGCCGCAAGGGGCGATGGCCAGTGCCGTGGAGATGCTGGTGGGGGGCGTGGTGCTGCTGATCGGCAGCGCGGTGAGTGGCGAACACCTGCAAGCCGTGCCGCCGGTGGAAGGCTGGATGGCGTTGGCGTACCTGATCTTCTTCGGCTCGATCATCGCCTTCAATTCCTACATGTACCTGCTCAAGCACGTGCGTCCGGCAGCGGCCACCAGTTATGCCTACGTCAACCCGGCGGTGGCGGTATTGCTGGGGATCGTGTTTGTCGGCGAGACCATCGGCATGGAAGAAGCGCTGGCGATGCTGGTGATCATCAGTGCGGTGGTGCTGATCGGTCTGCCGCAGTGGCGGCGGCCGGCGCAGCCGCTCGTCGTGGAGGCGCCGAAGTCAGCCATTGCGACTGAGCAACGTGTGAATTAGGGTAAACTGCGCGCCATTGCACCCTTGTTTTGCGCAACCGCGCTGATTTTTCCTACGGTATTCCCATGACTTTCGCCACCCTTGGCCTGATCGAACCCTTGCTGCGCTCCCTCGAGACGCTCGGCTACCAGACTCCAACGCCGGTCCAGGCGCAAGCCATTCCGGCCGTTCTGGCCGGTCGCGACCTGATGGCTGCGGCCCAGACCGGCACCGGCAAGACCGCCGGTTTCGCCTTGCCGCTGCTGCAGTTGCTGGCCATGGAAGGGCCGAAAGTGGCCGCTAATTCGGCGCGTGCGCTGATTTTGGTACCGACCCGCGAGCTGGCGGAGCAGGTTCATGAGTCGGTGCGCCAATACGCTGAAAACCTGCCATTGCGCACTTATGCGGTGTACGGCGGCGTCAGCATCAACCCGCAGATGATGAAGCTACGCGGCGGCGTTGATGTGCTTGTCGCCACGCCTGGTCGCTTGATCGACCTGTTCCGTCAGAACGCGTTGAAACTCGATCAGTTGCAAACCCTGGTGCTGGATGAAGCCGACCGTATGCTCGACCTGGGCTTCTCCGAAGAACTGGCGAACATTTACCGCATGCTGCCGAAGAAGCGCCAGACGCTGCTGTTCTCCGCGACCTTCTCCGATGACATTCGCCTGCTGGCCGGGCAGATGCTCAACGATCCGCTGAGCGTCGAAGTCAGCCCGCGCAACGTCGCTGCAAACACCGTCAAGCAGTGGGTGGTGACGGTGGACAAGAAGCGCAAGCCGGAACTGTTCGTGCACCTGATGCGCAAGAACAAGTGGAAGCAAGTGCTGGTGTTCGCCAAGACCCGCAACGGCGTGGACGCGCTGGTGGAAAAACTCCAGGGCCTGGGCGTGAACGCCGACGGCATCCATGGCGACAAGCCGCAGGCGACCCGTCAGCGTGCTCTGGATCGTTTCAAGCTCAGTGAAGTGCAGATTCTGGTAGCGACCGACGTGGCTGCCCGTGGTCTGGACATCGAAGACCTGCCGCTGGTGGTCAACTTCGACTTGCCGATCGTGGCCGAGGATTACATTCACCGCATCGGTCGTACCGGCCGTGCTGGCGCTACGGGCGAGGCGATCTCGCTGGTGTGCGCGGATGAAGTGAACATGTTGTCGGCGATTGAAATGCTGACTCGCCAGACGCTCAAGCGTCAGAACGAGCCGGATTTCGAGCCTGAGCACCGCGTGCCGGATACCGATGCCAGCGGTCAGGTGATCAAGAAGCCAAAGAAACCGAAAAAGCCGAAGGCATCAGGCGGCGGTGGCGGCAAGCGCAATCTCGGCAAGTGGGTCGACAGCGGCGAGACGCAGGCGCCGGAACCTTCGATCAAGCCTGTGCGTAAAGTGCCGGTGTTCAATACCGGGCCGCGCAAGCGCAAACCGTAGTATTCGCTGCACTTGTCAGACCGCTATCGCGAGCAGGCTCACTCCTGCATTGGAACGCATTCCCCTGTAGGAGTGAGCCTGCTCGCGATTGGGTGCACCTCGGTCTTCAGCCCTTGCGCTGCAACCACTCCAACAGCCCAAACCCCGCAGCCCGCCCACTGGCAAAGCACCCCGTCAGCAGATAGCCGCCCGTCGGCGCCTCCCAGTCCAGCATCTCCCCTGCGCAAAACACCCCCGGCAACGCCTTGAGCATCAAGCGCTCATCCATCGCCTCGAACGTCACGCCACCGGCGCTGCTGATCGCTTCGTCCAGCGGACGGGTTTTCACCAGGGTCAACGGCAACGCCTTGAGCGCCCGGGCCAACAGCGCCGGGTCGGCAAAGGTTGCCGCGTCAGTCAATTCACGCAACAACGCCGCTTTCACCCCATCGATCCCGACCTGACTGTGCAGATGCTTGGCCATCGAGCGTGAACCTCGCGGTTTGCTCAGTGCCGCCTGCAATTTATCCACAGGCCGGCCCGGCAGCAGGTCGATGTGCACCGTGGCGGAGCCATGCGCGTTGATCGCCTCGCGAATCGGCGCCGACAGTGCGTAGATCAGGCTGCCTTCAACGCCTGTTGCGGTGATCACGCATTCGCCCAAGCGCGGGATATCGTCGTTCAAACCGATCGCGACATTTTTCAGCGGTGCGCCGGCGAATTTGCTCACAAGCAAATCGCTCCAGGCCTGCACCTCGAAGCCGCAATTGCTCGGCTGCAATGGCGCCAGTCCTACGCCTTTTTGCTCCAGCGGCAGCATCCATGCGCCATCTGAACCCAGGCGCGACCAACTGCCGCCGCCGAGGGCGAGCAGGGTGGCGTCGGGCTTCAGGGTGATTTCGCCGTCGGGGCTGGCGATACGCAGTGCGCCGTGTTCATCCCAGCCGAGCCAGCGATGGCGGGTGTGGATAACGACGCCACTATCGCGCAGGCGCTTGAGCCAGGCACGCAGCAACGGGGCGGCTTTCATGTCGGTGGGGAACACCCGGCCGGAACTGCCGATAAAGGTCTCGATGCCCAGTTCATGAATCCAGCGGCACAACGCATCGGCGTCAAAGGCGCGCAGCAACGGCGCGATCTGCGGTGCGCGTTCGGCGTAGCGTGAGAGAAACGCCGGGTAGGCTTCGGAATGGGTGATGTTCATGCCGCCGACCCCGGCCAGCAGAAACTTGCGCCCCACCGACGGCATGCCGTCGTACAGGTCGACGCGCACGCCGGCCTGACTCAGCACTTCGGCGGCCATCAGGCCGGCGGGGCCACCGCCGATGATGGTGACGTGAGCGGGGAGGGGGGCGGATGTCTGGGTCATGGCGTGCGCTGCGGTATGGCGGGATAAGGCGCGCATTCTAACAGCGCAGACCTTTGTAGGAGTGAGCCTGCTCGCGATGGCGGTTTATCAGACGACATAAACGCTGAATGTCAGTGCGCCATTGCGAGCAGGCTCACTCCTACAAGGAGATCGAGGTGAATTCGGTATGTGGTTAAAAAATGATCACCACGCTGTACGCCATGTTCGTTATGGCCTGTAGTCCCTTTCGCTCAGGTTATCCACAGGCCGTTCCACAGCCATTGTGGGTAACGCAGCACACCTTAATGACAACCCAGTGACTGCCAGACCCGCTGCGCGCTGTGATGCAGGATGCCGTGGCGGCGGGCGAGGGCGTGGCGATCCTTGCTGTAGCCACCGCCAATGACGCCGACCACCGGGATGTCGCGGCCCAGGCAATGGCGCATCACGCTTTCATCGCGGGCGGCGACGCCTGTGTCTGTCAGCTGCAGATAACCGAGGGCGTCGTCCTTGTGCACATCGACCCCGGCGTCGTACAGCACCAGATCCGGTTGATACAGCGGCAACAGGTAGTTGAGCGTGTCATCCACCACTTTCAGGTAATCGGCGTCGCCCATACCTTTGGGCAGTGGAATGTCCCAGTCGCTTTCGGCCTTGCGTGCAGGAAAATTCTTTTCGCAGTGCAGGGAAACGGTGATCGCCTCCGGCGTGTCATGCAGAATTCGCGCGGTGCCATCGCCCTGATGCACGTCGCAATCGAAGATCAGTACGCGGTTTACCCGACCGCTTTGCAGCAGGTAATGGCTGATGATCGCCAGGTCGTTGAAGATGCAGAACCCGGCCGGGTAATCGTAGTGGGCGTGGTGCGTGCCGCCTGCCAAGTGGCAGGCCAGTCCGTGTTCCAGGGCTTTTTCGGCCGCCAGAATCGAGCCGCCGACGGCCCGCACGGTGCGTCGGGCGAGTGCTTCGTTCCACGGCAGGCCAAGGCGCCGCTGGTCTTCGCGGGACAACTCGCCGCTCATGTAGCGTTCGATATAGCTACGGTCATGGGCGAGGGCGAGGATGTCGTTGGGGCAGATCTGCGGGCGCAGCAGGTCGGCGTCGCGGGTCAGGCCGCTGTCCACCAGGTGATCGCGCAGCAAGCGGAACTTGTCCATCGGAAAGCGGTGATCCGCCGGAAACTCGGGGCTGTAGTCTTCGTGGTAGATCAGCGGCAGAGGCATGGTGATTTCTTATCAGAACGTGGGATCAGGAACGTAGGAAAGCGTGAAGGATCCTACCAGCGATGTAGACTTGCGGCATGCAAACGGAGGGGCACGATGGAGCCGATAAACGAACTCGAAAGCGCACGCCTGTTGATGCGCCAGTGGCGCGACGAGGATTTGCCGGCATTTGCAGCGATGTGCGCCGATCCTCAGGTAATGCGCTATTTTCCGGCGCCGATGAGTCGTCTGGAAAGTGCGTCAATGATCGGCCGGGTGCGCGGGCATTTTGCCGAGCACGGTTTCGGCCTGTGGGCGCTGGAGCGCAAGGACAGCGGCGAGTTCATCGGGTTTACCGGCCTCGGTGTGGTTGGCTTCGAGGCGCCATTCACCCCGGCCGTGGAAATCGGCTGGCGTCTGGCCAAGGAACATTGGGGCCTGGGCTACGCCAGTGAGGCGGCCTGGACGGCATTGCGCGCAGGTTTCGATCGGCTGGCGCTGAAGGAGATCGTGTCCTTCACCGCGCAGAGCAATCTGCCGTCGGAGAAAGTCATGCAGGCGATTGGCATGCATCACGATCCGGCCGATGATTTCGATCATCCCAAGCTTGCAGCCGATCACCCGTTGCGTCGGCATCTGTTGTATCGCATTACCCGGGAGCAATGGCTACAGACCTTGCATGGCTAAGCCGACACGGACGTTTACAATGGCGCGACAGTGGCTCGCGCCAGAACCTGAATGGGCCGCCGCAGCCAAGACTGCGCGGCATAGCGTTGTGTGAGGAGAGTCTGAATGAGCCAAGTGTTGGATGATCTGGTCGACCTGCTGACCCTGGAGCCGATCGAGGAAAACCTGTTCCGTGGCCGCAGCCAGGACCTGGGTTTCCGTCAGTTGTTCGGTGGTCAGGTGCTCGGCCAGTCGCTGTCGGCGGCCAGTCAGACGGTTGAAGAGGCGCGCCATGTGCATTCGATGCATGGCTATTTCCTGCGCCCGGGCGATGCCAAGTTGCCGGTGGTGTATTCGGTGGATCGCGTGCGTGATGGCGGCAGCTTCAGCACCCGCCGGGTGACGGCAATCCAGAAGGGGCACCCGATCTTTACCTGCAGCGCGTCGTTTCAGTACGACGAGGAAGGCTTCGAGCACCAGAGCCAGATGCCGGTGGTGGTCGGCCCGGAAAACCTGCCGTCGGAGCTGGAACTGACCCAGCAACGCGCGCATCTGATCCCCGAGCACATGCGCGAAAAACTGCTGTGCCCGAAACCAATTGAAGTGCGCCCGGTCACCGAAAAGGACCCGTACAACCCGCAGCCGGCTGATCCGGTGAAGTACGTGTGGTTCCGTGCCGACGGTGCTCTGGCCGATATTCCGGCGTTGCACAAATACCTGCTGGCCTACGCCTCGGACTTCGGCCTGCTGACCACCTCGATGCTGCCCCACGGCAAGTCGGTCTGGCAGAAAGACATGCAGGTCGCCAGCCTCGATCACGCGCTGTGGTTCCACAACGATCTGCGCGCCGATGACTGGCTGCTCTACGCGATGGACAGCCCGTGGGCCGGCAATTCCCGTGGCTTCTCCCGTGGCAGCGTGTACAACCGCGCCGGGCAACTGGTGGCGTCGGTGACCCAGGAAGGCTTGATTCGTCACCGCAAGGATTGGGCATGAGCCTGAGCGATGTGAAGCACTGGGTGTTCGACATGGACGGCACCCTGACCGTCGCGGTGCACGATTTTGCAGCGATCCGCGTGGCGCTGGCGATTCCGCCCGAGGACGACATTCTCACCCATCTCGCGGCGCTGCCGACCGATGAAGCTGCAGCGAAGCATGCGTGGCTGCTGGAGCATGAGCGTGATCTGGCGCTGGGTTCAAAACCGGCGACGGGAGCGGTGGAGCTGGTGCGCGACCTGCACGGGCGCGGTTATCGCCTTGGCATCCTGACGCGCAATGCACGGGAGCTGGCGCATGTGACGCTCGAAGCGATTGGCCTGGCCGACTGCTTCGCGGTGGAAGATGTACTGGGCCGCGATGAAGCTCCGCCCAAGCCGCATCCTGGCGGGTTGCTGAAACTGGCCGAGGCCTGGAAGGTGCCGGCCAGCGAGATGGTGATGGTCGGTGATTACCGCTTCGATCTGGATTGCGGGCGAGCGGCCGGGGCGCGGACGGTGTTGGTGAATTTGCCGGATAACCCGTGGCCGGAGCTGACGGATTGGCATGCACAGGATTGTGTGGCGTTGCGGCAGATGCTTTCGGCCTGAGATCTTCGGTGCCTGCCAGATTGCCTTCGCGAGCAAGCCCGCTCCCACAGTTTGATCGCATTCATCCAGGGGGAATGCACTCCCCCTGTGGGAGCAGGCTTGCTCGCGAAGAGGCCAGAACTGCCACCGCAAGGATTTACTGATCGAACAGGGCCTTCTGCCCCTCCGGCGACGTCAGCATCCCATCACCGTTATGCCCCACCCCCGGCACCTCGACCAGCCGCTGATTGACCCCTTCCGGATGGCGGCGCAGCAGGTAGCCGAAAAACAGTTTGCCGCGTTCCAGGCGATACGCGCCCTGGGCTTCGGCGGCGCAACTCTTGTCCAGCGCCGGATGCTGCGGGTCGATGTCCTGCTGGCCGAGCAGATAAATCACCTCGCGCTTGATGTAACTGCTTTCAAGCTGCAACGGCGTTTGCCCACCGGCGTACACCGGCATGTCGCTCAGACCGTACTTCCAGCGATTGAAGCCCGGGCACTGTGCGTGATCGAACGCCACCGGCCGCTGTTCATTGAAATAAGCGTACGACGACGGGTTAGCCACCACATACCGCAGACGAATGCCGTTGGCTTTCAGCGCCGGCTGATCCTTGGCGAGCAGGGCGTAGCGCTGCACCACTTGACCGCCACCGGAATGGCCGAAAATCACGATCTGCTGCACATCCGGAAACTGCTTGCGATCGCTGATCCGGGCGACGATTTCGTCCAGTGCAGCGTAGGAACTCAGTGGGTTCGGCCCTGTGGATAACCCGCCACCCATCCACTCGTTGCCTTTCCAGCGCAACAACGTGTTCGGCAGGGAATACAGGGCGACGTCACTTTCGTTGAGAAACTGCGGAGCGATCACCAGCGTGTGCGCGGTTTGCCCGGCCAGTTCGGCGGCGCTCTCGGCGCTTTTGCGATAGGTCTCGGCGTTGCGCAGACGACCGTGAATGACGATCAGCACCCGTTCGATCTTCTCCGGAGCCGGGCCGATGCCGACGGCCATTTCCCCGGCCTTCAGTTGCAGGCGCCCGGGACTGATCGCATCGACGCCGGCGGCCTGGGCACTGCCGCCGATGATCAGTAAAGCCAAAAGCCATTTGCGCATTTACAGGTTTTTCGCGGCAAAGGTATCGCACTGGCCGACCTGGCCCTGGGCGAATCCGGTTTTGAACCAGCGCACTCGTTGCGCCGACGTACCATGGGTAAACGAGTCCGGCACTACGCGGCCTTGACCCTGTTGTTGCAGGCGATCATCACCGATGGCGTTGGCCGCGTTCAAGGCTTCTTCGACGTCACCGGGTTCCAGCCAGTTCAGGCGCTTCTGCGCATGGTAGGCCCAGACGCCGGCCAGGCAGTCGGCCTGCAATTCCTGACGCACCAGCAAACCGCCATCGCCCTGCATCTGCCGACCCTGCTGGCGCGCGGCCTGAATTTTCGCCGAGACGCCGAGCAGCGTCTGCACATGGTGGCCGACTTCGTGCGCGATCACGTAGGCCTGGGCGAAGTCACCGGCGGCCTTGAAGCGCTGGGCCATTTCCTGGAAGAACGCCATGTCCAGATAGACTTTCTGATCCGCCGGGCAATAGAACGGGCCGGTGGCCGAGGTGGCCAGACCGCAGGCGGAATTCACCCGGTTGCTGAACAGCACCAGGGTCGGGTCCTTATATTGGCGCCCGGCCTGCTGGAAGATCGCACCCCAGGTGTCTTCGGTGTCGCCCAGGATCGAGCGGACGAATTCGGCCTGTTGGTCATTGGCCGGTGGCGCCTGGCGGGTTTGCGTCGTGGCCGGTGCCGATTGCTCGGTCATCTGCCCGGTGAGCTGGCCGAGGATCTGCAAAGGGTCCTGTCCGGTGATCCAGCCGATGCCGACGATCAGCAGAATCGCCCCGAGGCTCAGGCCCTTGCCGCCACCGAAACGCATGCCACCGCCACCGACACCGCTGTCGCCTTCATCACCCCGGGCGTCGACGACGTTGTCACTGCGTCGGCCTTTTTTCCATAGCATGTGGGAATCCTCTATTTGTGCAGGGTGAACGTTGCGTGGTGATGAGTGTTGCTGGTGCGCGGAAGCGGCGCCAGTCCGGTCGTCAGACAGCCGGGCGGTGCGACGGTTCTGCACCGGCGCGTCCGCGCGCGTCCAAGGTTACAGCTTCGCGGCGTTGAAAGTATCGCAGGCATCGATACGACCGCTGTCGAATCCGGAGGTGAACCAGTCACTGCGTTGCGTCGATGTACCATGACTGAAGGTCTCCGGACGGACTGTCTGATTGCGCGCACGTTGCAAAAAGTCGTCGCCGAAGGTGGTCGCGGCATTCAAGGCGGCTTCGATGTCGCCAGGCTCCAGCCAGGCCAGACGTTGTTGCGCGTGGTGGGCCCAGACTCCAGCCAGGCAATCGGCCTGCAACTCGGCACGTACCTCGAGGCCGGCATCGCCAGTGAAGGGGCGGCGGGCCGCCAGGGCCTCTTCGAACGGTCTGGAAAGGCCCAGCTCAAGCTGCACGTGATGACCGACTTCATGGGCGATGATGAAGGCCTGGGCGAAGTCGCCGACTACCGAAAACTGCCGAGCCATCTGGGCGAAGAACTGCGGGTCGAGATAAATCCGTGTGTTCTCCGGGCAGAAGAACGGGCCGCTGGACGCAGCAGCATATCCACAGCCCGACACTACGCCGTCGCTGAATAGCGTCAGCGTAGGGGCCGGGTAGTGGCGTCCGGTTTGGGCAAACAACTGTTTCCAGGTGTCTTCAGTGTCCCCGAGGATCGATTCGATGAAATGCAGTTGAGTCTCCTCGGGCGATAAGGTCTGTAACAGTGTCTGTTCATGGGGGGCGGAGGGGGCTTCAGGCCCGTTGCTGAATGTCGAATAAAGCGCTGCACCAGCCAGTATGCTGGCGGCCAGGCCGGTGCCGATGATTTTCCCTGTGGGGCGGCGGGCATCCTTGCCCTGTCGAGTATCGTCGACGTTATCGCTGCGTCGTGCTTTGTTCCATAACATAGTGGTGCTCTCTGATCGGTTGATGGGCATTATTGCCGTGCCTATGAATAGCGGCAGCGGTCGGCACTTGCAGGACGATTCTGTAAGCGGGCGTAAGGCGTTATTTGCCTGAAAGATGAAAGTGGCTTTTTTCGGTATTAACTTGTCGAAAAGTCCGACGTCCCAATGGGCATCGGATTGGCCGCATGTGTTGGACGCAAGGGGCATGGACCAAGCCTTCGTGCAGTGGCTGAGGTATTTGCTGACGATGTCGTGCGCTATTCGCCCACTATTTCGATTGTTGTCTGTGAGAGTCTGACGCCGGGCTCTAGATTGTTGCGCAGTGTTTACAGGAGAGCCCATGACCGTCAGCACACCGTTATCCGGCGTCAACCAACCCTTCAAAGGGATCTTGCTGATTGTCCTGGCCACCTTTCTGTTTTCCAGTCATGACGCGCTGTCGAAATACCTGTCCAGTTTCTATCCGATCGTGATGGTGGTCTGGGCGCGTTATCTGGTGCATACCTTGTTGATGGCGGGAATCTTTCTGCCGCAGTCGGGGTTGCGGGTGCTGCGCACCAAGCGACCGTCATGGCAGTTGGCGCGGGCATTGTGCCTGTTGGGCACCAGTCTGTTTTTCACCACCGCGCTGCTGTACATCCCGCTGGCCGAAGCCACGGCGGTCAACTTTCTCGCGCCAGTGCTGGTCACGGCGCTGTCGGTGCCGTTGCTCAAGGAACGGGTGACGCGCGGCCAGTGGATCGCGGTGATCTGTGGGTTCATCGGCGTGCTGATCATCGTCCACCCGGGCGGTGAGTTGTTCACCCCGGCGGTGCTGCTGCCGTTCTGCTCGGCGCTGTTCTTCTGCTTCTATCAACTGCTCACCCGCAAGCTCAGCGAATTCGACAGTCCGACCACCAGTAACTTTTTCGCCGGCCTGTGCAACACGCTGGTGATGAGCGCGCTGGTGCCGTTCTTCTGGCAAGTGCCGAGCCTGGGGCACGGGGTGTTGATGCTGGCGCTGGGCACCTGCGGGATGACTGCGCACCTGTTTCTGACCCAGGCGTTCCGCCACGCCGCGCCGGCCTTGCTGGCGCCGTTTGGCTACTGCCAGATCGTGTTTGCGGGGTTGCTGGGCTGGGTGGTGTTCAATCACACGCCGAGTCTTTTGACGGTGATCGGGATCGCGGTGATTTGTTGCAGTGGCCTGGCGGCAGCCTGGCAGCAAAGCCGCCGCTGATGAAACGCAGATCCCTGTGGGAGCGGGCTTGCTCGCGAAGGCGGTGTTTCAGTCGGCATTTTCAATGACTGACAGGACGCTTTCGCGAGCAAGCCCGCTCCCACAGGGGGGGATGTGGTGCAGGAAGTTACTCGGTAACGGTAGGAATCTTGCGCGGCGCCATGAAATACATCCATGTCAGCGCCAGGAAGTACATCGCCGGAATCAGCGTGAACAGCACCGTGTAGTTGTTATTGGTGACGGTCAGGATGTGGCCGACGATCTGGGTCATGAACATCCCGCCGATCGCGGCGCACATGCCGCCGAAGCCGAACACCGTGCTCATCATGTGCTTGGGCGTGTAGTCCATCACCAGGCTCCAGATGTTCGCGGTCCAGGCCTGATGCGCGCCGATCGCCAGGGAAATCGCCGCCACCGCGACCCACAGGTTGCTCGAACCGGCCGCCATGATCACGCCGATGATGCAGCAGGCGAACAGGAACATCGACAGCAGCCGCGCCTTGATCGAGTTCATGCCGCGACCGATCAGGAACGAAGACAGAATGCCGCCGCCGACACTGCCGAAGTCGGCCGTCACGTAGATGATGATCAGCGGGATGCCCATCTGGGTCACGTTGATGCCCAGGTTGTATTGCTGATTGAGAAACGGCGGTAGCCAGTACAGGTAGAACCAGAACACCGGCGCCGTCAGCGAGTAGGCAAGGGCGAAGGCCCAGGTGCCACGCATGCGCAGGATGCGCGAGAACGGTACGCGGGCGTGTTCCGGTTCGACTTCCTGCTGGATGTAGTCCAGTTCCGATTGTTTAACGCCTGGATGGTCTTCCGGGTTGAAGTACTTCAGGCCCCAGAACAGCAGCCAGATCCCGCCCAGCGCCGACATGCACAGGAACGCCGCCTGCCAGCCCCACACGTGGAGGATCAGCGGCAGCAGCATCGGCGTGAACATTGCGCCGACGTTAGTGCCGGCGTTGAAGATGCCGGTGGCGACCGCACGTTCACCGGCCGGGAACCACAGGCGCGTGGTTTTCACGCAGGCCGGGTAGTTGGCTGCTTCGGTCAGACCGAGGATGAAGCGGCAGACCATGAAGCCGACGGCCGACGTCGCCAGGCCGTGGGCACCAGTGGCCAGGCTCCAGAGCAGCACCGCGCAGAAGAACACGCGTTTGACGCCGACACGGTCGATCAGGCGTCCCTGCAGGACGAAGCCGATGGCGTAGCCGACCTGAAACCAGAAGTTGATGTTGGCGTAGTCCATCGCCGTCCAGCTCATTTCCTTGGCGAGGATCGGCTGCATGACGCCGAGGGCGGCGCGGTCGATGTAGTTCAGGGTCGTGGCGAAAAACACCAGCGCCAGCATGCCCCAACGGGTCTTGCCGACGGCCATGGCGCCGCGGATCTTATCGCCGATGCCACCCGTGGCAGTGCTCATGGCCGGGGCCATGCGGGAAGTCTGTGAAGGAATCATTGTTCCACCCGTTTTTGAATTTGTTATGTGGTGTTGTTTGCAAGGCACTGCGACCGAGGGTTCACATCCGGACTCAATGTGACGTCGATGGTGGGCAGTGGACGAAAAATCGTCAATTCGTCGAAACGCCTTAGTGTTCGATAATCGCACGCAAAACTAACCGGGTAGTACACTTTAAATTGCTGTGCGCAGTCATGCAGCCAATAATTTACGGACGATAAAAACATCCCTGAATCAGAGCAGTGCAGACCGGGAGTTCAAGCATGCAGCGTTCCATTGCCACCGTTTCCCTGAGCGGCACCCTGCCGGAAAAGCTCGAAGCCATCGCCGCCGCCGGGTTCGACGGCGTCGAGATCTTCGAAAACGATCTGCTGTATTACGACGGCAGCCCTCGGGAAATCCGGCAGATGTGCGCTGACCTGGGCATTGCGATCACCCTGTTCCAGCCGTTTCGCGACTTCGAAGGCTGCCGGCGCGAGCGTCTGGCGCGCAACCTGGAGCGGGCCGAGCGCAAGTTCGACCTGATGCAGGAACTGGGTACCGACCTGGTGCTGGTGTGCAGCAACGCCTCGGCGGACAGCGTCGGCGATCGGCAGATTCTCGTCGATGACCTGCGGCTGCTGGCTGAACATGCGGACGCTCGCGGGCTGCGCATCGGCTATGAAGCGCTGGCCTGGGGTCGGCACGTCAATACCTATCAACAGGTCTGGGACATCGTGCGCGAGGCCGATCACTCGGCGCTCGGCGTGCTGCTCGACAGCTTCCACACCTTGTCGCTGAAAGGCGATCCAGGCGCGATTGCGGACATTCCCGGCGACAAGATCTTCTTCGTGCAAATGGCCGATGCGCCGATTCTCGCCATGGATGTACTGGAGTGGAGCCGGCATTTCCGCTGCTTCCCGGGGCAGGGCGAATTCGATCTGCCGGGGTTTCTCGCGCCGATCATCCAGAGCGGTTACACCGGGCCGTTGTCGCTGGAAATTTTCAATGATGGCTTCCGCGCTGCGCCGCCACGGGCCAACGCCGCCGACGGTCTGCGTTCGCTGCTGTATCTGGAGGAGAAAACCCGTCAGCGTCTGGAACAACAAGTCCCCCCGGTGGCTAACCGCGAAATCCTTTTCGAAACACCGAAGGCCAGCGAGTACAACGGCATCGAGTTTCTCGAGTTCGCCGTTGACGAAAGCCTCGGCGCCAAACTGACGAACTGGCTGGAACGCCTGGGCTTCGTCAAGGCCGGACAGCACCGTTCCAAGAGCGTGAGTCTGCTGCGTCAAGGCGACATTAATCTGATCCTCAACGCTGAGCCGTATTCGTTCGGCCACAGTTTTTTCGAGGCCCATGGCCCGTCACTGTGCGCCACTGCCGTGCGGGTCAAGGACAGTGCCAGTGCCCTGGCCCGCGCGGTCGCCTACAAGGGCCAGCCCTATCGCGGACTGGTCGGCCCCAATGAACTTGAGCTGGCCGCCGTACGCGCGCCGGACGGCAGCCTGATTTATCTGGTGGATGAGGCGGCGGACGTCTATGGCACCGACTTCAATCTGTTGCCAGATGCCGTCGCCCGTGGCGGCCTCAAGCGCATCGACCACATGGCCATGGCGTTGCCGGCCGACAGCCTCGACAGTTGGGTGCTGTTCTACAAGAGCCTGCTGGATTTCGAGGCCGACGATGAAGTGGTGCTGCCTGACCCTTACGGTCTGGTGAAGAGCCGCGCGTTGCGCAGCCGCGACAGCTCGATCCGCCTGCCGCTGAACATCTCCGAGAACCGCAACACCGCGATCTCCCATGCGCTGTCGAGTTATCGCGGTTCCGGTGTGCATCACATCGCCTTCGATTGTGACGACATCTTCACCGAAGTCAGTCGCGCCAAAGAGTCTGGAGTACCGCTGCTGGATATCCCGCTCAACTATTACGACGACCTCGCTGCGCGCTTCGATTTTGATGACGAGTTCCTCAGCGAACTGGCGTATTACAACGTGCTCTACGACCGTGATGCGCAGGGCGGCGAGCTGTTCCATGTGTACACCGAGCCGTTCGAAGGGCGCTTCTTCTTCGAGATCATCCAGCGTAAAAACGGTTACGCCGGTTACGGTGCGGCGAACGTCGCGGTGCGTCTGGCAGCAATGGCCAAATCACGCAGCGGAGCGGTGCGCCAGGCGAAGTTGTAGGAAATTCGTAAGCGCGGGATTAAACACGGGCCACGTGGCTTCCTTCACTGTGCGGCGCGGCCCATAATCGCCAACCTGTGCAGTGATGGCCGTGAGCCCGCAATGACAATGACATCAGAACTCCCCGCCGCTCCCGTCGTATCAGGCATGGAGCCGCGCAAGAGTCGCAAAAACAACCCGGAAAAGACCCGCGAGAACATCCTGCAGGAGGCGATTGTCGAGTTCGTCCAGCAGGGGTTGTCCGGCGCCCGCGTCGACGCGATCGCCGAGCGTATCCACACCTCCAAACGCATGATCTATTACTACTTCGGCAGTAAGGAGCAGTTGTACGTCGAGGTGCTGGAGAAACTCTACGGCGACATCCGCAGCACCGAAAACCGCTTGCACCTGGCCGAGTTGCCGCCGGTGGTGGCGATCCGGCGGCTGGTGGAATTCACCTTCGATCACCACGATCGCAACGTCGATTTCGTGCGCATCGTCTGCATCGAAAATATCCACAACGCCGAGTTCGTGAAGCGCTCCGACGCGATCAAGGCGATGAACAACACCATCCTCGATTCGCTGGGCGAGATTTTGCGCCGTGGCGCCGAGGAGGGGGTGTTCCGCCGCGGTTTGAATGCCTTGGACGTGCATTTGCTGATCAGCTCGTTTTGCTTCTATCGCGTCTCGAACCGCCACACGTTCGGTGAGATCTTTCAGATCGACCTGCCGGACGAAGCCATCAAGCAGCGCCATCGCGAGATGATCTGCGAGTCGGTGTTGCGCTACTTGCAGCCGTAACACTATTCCTGTGGGAGCGAGCCTGCTCGCGAAAGCATACTGTCAGTCAATGCATCTGTTAGCTGACACACCGCTTTCGCGAGCAGGCTCGCTCCCACAAGGGCGGTAATTCAGTCATTCATGCTTTGAAAATGCGCGAGCATTCGCTGCGCATCCGGCACCACGCCGCTGAACAGCTCAAACGCCTTCACCGCTTGAAACACTGCCATGTTGCCACCGTCCAGCGTGCGGCAACCCAAGGCGCGGGCGTTGCGCAGCAGTTCGGTTTCCAGCGGGAAATACACGATCTCCGCGACCCACAATTCCTTGCGCAGCAGTTCGACTGGCACCGGCATGCCCGGTAGTTTGGCCATGCCCATCGGCGTGGTGTTCACCAGACCATCGGCCTGATTCAGTGTGCCCGGCAGGTCTTGCCCGGCGACGGCGCGACCGAAGCCGAAATGCTGATTGAGGTTGTTCGCCAGACTTTCGGCGCGCTCGCGGTCGACGTCGAAAATGCTCAGTTGCTGGACGCCTTCGCTCAGCAGCGCGTGGGCCACGGCTGCCCCCGCACCGCCAGCGCCCATCTGGACGACATGCGCTCGGGCAGCATCCTTCAAGCCGCGACGAAAACCTTCGGCAAAGCCCAGACAATCGGTGTTGTGGCCGATGCGTTTGCCGTCCTTGAGCACCACGGTATTGACCGCGCCGATGCCCCGGGCTTCCGGCGACAGTTCATCGAGCAGCGCAAGGATCGCTTGCTTGCACGGAAACGTGATGTTCAGGCCCGTGTAGTTCATCCGCTCCGCCGCCAGCAGCAGGTCGGGCAGGGCGTTGCTGTCCAGGTGCAACTGATCGAGGTCGATCAGGCGATACAAGTAGCGCAAGCCCTGGGCGTCACCTTCGTGTTCATGCAGCGATGGCGTGCGCGAGGCCTGAATGCCTGCGCCGATCAGGCCGGCCAGTATTACCGGTTTGCGGGTCATGCTGCGCGCCCCTTCAGCCGTTGCCTGAAGTGTTCCAGGGCCAGGCGATAGCCATGACTGCCGAAGCCGCACATCACCGCCGTGGCGATCGCCGAGACGAACGAGTGATGCCGGAACGGCTCGCGTGCATGGACGTTGGACAGGTGCACTTCGATCACCGGCAACTCACTGGCGACCAGCGCGTCGCGGATCGCCACCGAGGTGTGAGTCCAGGCCGCCGGGTTGATCACGATCCCGGCACAGCGTCCGCGTGCAGCGTGAATCCAGTCGAGCAATTCGCCTTCGTGATTGGTCTGGCGAAACTCCACGGCCAGGCCGAATTCTTCGGCGGCGCGGCCGCACAGTGCAGAGATATCAGCCAGGGTTTCGTGACCGTAGGTCGCCGGTTCACGGGTGCCGAGCAGGTTCAGGTTCGGGCCGTTGAGCACCAGAACGATAGGGGGCATGGGGGCAAACTCCACTTATTGTTGTTGGCTTGGGCCGAGGGTTTCAGCCTGTGGAGGTAAAATGTACTAGATGGTTACCATGGTCAATTGCAGTGCTTGAACCCGGGGGGGTTTTGTTCGGTGATCGCACACAAGCCATTTTTGTGGACAGGGTTGTTCTAATTGTAACGACAGCTTTGCTTACGTTTTCCTTCGAAGGTTTACCGACTCCTGACCCGTGCCAACGCTAGCCTGAGAGTGGTGAGAAGTAGCGCTTGCTGTGCAGCTCCGGTCGTCGGATTTGAAAAGATCATCGAATCCTGAAACTTATTAACCTAACGGATGGGTTAGCATGAAGGTATGCAGCTACAAGGGATTGTCGATACGCATCATGCTGCGAGGTGAACATTGCCCACCGCACGCTCATGTGGATGCGGGTGCCTGGAATGCCCGATTGCAGTTCAGCTTCTGGCACAACGACATTGATCTGTGGGATGTCGTGCCGATTTCTCGTCGACCGCCGATGGCCGTGCTGCAAGGCTTGTGTCGATCACTGGGGCAAACTGCTCATTTGCGTCGCGCACGAGGGATCTGGTGGTCAGGCGTGCGGACCGTTTGTCTCGACAATCAGGTGTGGGACTGCAAATCAAACGAAGTTCCCGTGATGAAACCTGTTACCGAGACGACCTACAGGATCGGTGCCGCGCGCTATGAGCCAGAAGAAGACAAAGTGCTTCTGACATTGGTCGGCAAACTGGAAGGAGTTGAAATCCATTTATGAAAATCATCAAGGCCAAGCCGTCTGTACCTCGTCCAATGACGGAAGACATGCTCGATGCAGCCATAAAGCGTGGCGAAACACGACAAGCCAGCAGTTTGCAGGCTGTTTCGGTGAGCTTTGAAAAACCATCGCTGGTCATCCGTTTTGATGACGGTAGCGGTGTGTTACTGCCGGTGGATCAGTATCCGGAGTTCGACGGGTTTGAGGCAGGCGACTATGAGGGAGTGACAGTCGGTTTCGCAGGCACTGCGCTTTGCCATGAGGGCAAAGACCTCGATGTTTCCATTGCCGGGATGATTTCGGCGAGCCCGTCACTCATGAGGATGGCGGCTTCGGTGGTTGCTTCGCGTAACGGTCGTCAAAGCAGTGCTGCGAAGTCTGAAGCTGCACGCGCGAATGGCAAAAAGGGCGGGCGCCCCCGTAAAACCGATATCGCACCGTGAGCACCCACAAAAAAGCCGTCAATCACGACGGCTTTTTTGCATCCGGGAACCGGCAATCAACGCCGGGTCAGCAACACTCCGGACTCCATGTGATGCGTCCACGGGAACTGGTCGAACAGCGCGCAGCGGGTGATGCGGTGCGTGTCGTGCAGTTGGGCGATGTTGGCCGCCAGGGTTTCCGGGTTGCAGGAGATGTACAGGATGTTGTCGAAACGCCGGGTCAGCTCGCAGGTGTCCGGGTCCATGCCGGCGCGCGGCGGGTCGACGAACACGCTGCCGAACTCGTAGCTTTTCAGGTCGATGCCTTGCAGGCGACGGAACGGGCGCACGTCGTTCAGTGCTTCGGTCAGCTCTTCGGCGGACAGGCGCACCAGCGTGACGTTATCCACAGCGTTTTCGCTGAGGTTGCTCAATGCGGCGTTGACCGAGGTCTTGCTGATCTCGGTGGCCAGCACTTTGCGCACGCGCGTGGCGAGCGGCAGGGTGAAGTTGCCGTTGCCGCAGTACAGCTCCAGCAGGTCGTCGCTGCGATCGCCGAGTGCTTCGTATGCCCAGTTCAACATCTTCTGGTTCACGGTGCCGTTAGGCTGAGTGAACGCGCCTTCCGGTTGGCGATAGCTGAAGGTGCGGCCGCCGACGTCGAGTTTCTCGACCACGTAATCGAGGCCGAGCACTTCGCGTTTGCCCTTCGAGCGACCAATGATGCTGACGTTGAGATCAGCGGCCAACTGAGTAGCCGCCGCATGCCAGTGCTCGTCCAGCGGACGGTGGTAGCACAGGGTGATCATCGCGTCGCCGGCCAGGGTGGTCAGGAACTCCACCTGAAACAGCTTGTGGCTCAGAGCTGAGCTTGCCTGCCAGGCAGCCTTGAGCTGCGGCATCAACTGGTTGATGCGCAGGCTGGCAATCGGAAACTCTTCGATCAGGATCGGCGTGCGTTTGTCGTCCTGGGAGAACATTGCGTAGTGCCGCTCACCGGCCTCGCGCCACAGGCGGAATTCGGCGCGCAGGCGGAAGTTCTGCAGCGGCGAGTCGAACACCGTCGGCTCCGGCGCATCGAACGGGGCGAGCAGGTCACGCAATCGCGTGACCTTGTCTTCGAGCTGAGTGGCGTAGGCCTGGGAATCGAAAGTCATGCGTTGAACCAACCCAACTTGATCACAAACAGAATCGACAGGATCACCAGCGCCGGGTTCAGCTCACGGGCGCGGCCCGACAGCAGCTTGATCACGGTCCAGGAAATGAAGCCGAACGCGATGCCGTTGGCGATCGAGTAAGTGAACGGCATTGCCAGCGCAGTGACGACCACTGGCGCGGCAACAGTAATGTCTTCCCAGTCTATTTCCGCCAGGCCCGACGTCATCAGCACGGCGACGAACAGCAGCGCTGGAGCGGTGGCGAAGGCCGGCACGCTGGCCGCCAGTGGCGAGAAGAACAGCGCCAGCAGGAACAGGATCGCAACGACGACGGCCGTCAGACCGGTACGCCCACCAGCACTCACGCCAGCAGCGGATTCGATGTAGCTGGTGGTGGTCGAGGTACCTAGCAGCGAACCGGCCATGGCTGCGGTGCTGTCGGCGATCAGAGCACGGCCCATTTTCGGCATGTGGCCGTCCTTGCCCATCAGGCCGGCGCGCTTGGCGACGCCGATCAGGGTACCGGAGTTGTCGAACAGGTCGACGAACAGGAAGGCGAAGATCACGCTGACCAGACCGATGTCCAAGGCGCCCTTGATGTCCAGTTGCATGAAGGTCGGGGCCAGCGAAGGAGGCATCGAGGTCACGCCGCCGAACGGGGTGAAACCCATGGCGATGGACACGATGGTTACTGCCAGAATGCCGATCAGTACCGCACCGCGCACTTTCAGGGCTTCGAGGGCGACGATCAGGGCGAAGCCGAGGGTGGCGAGGATCGGCGCCGGGGCTTTCAGGTCACCGAGGCCGACCATGGTCGCCGGGTTGCTGACCACGATGCCGGCGTTGTGCAGGGCGATCAGGGCCAGGAACAGGCCGATACCGGCGGCAATCGCCGAACGCAATGGCAGCGGGATGCTGTTGATGATCCATTCGCGGATGCGGAAGATCGACAGCAGGAAGAAGCACACCGCCGAGATGAACACCGCGCCCAGCGCCACTTGCCAGGTGTGGCCCATGTGCAGAACCACGGTGTAGGTAAAGAAAGCGTTCAGGCCCATGCCCGGTGCGAGGGCGATCGGGTAGTTGGCGATCAGGCCCATGATGGTCGAGCCGATGGCGGCTGCCAGACAGGTGGCGACAAACACCGCGCCCTTGTCCATGCCGGTCTCGCCGAGGATGCTCGGGTTGACGAACAGAATGTAGGCCATGGCCAGGAAGGTCGTGACGCCCGCCAGAATCTCGGTACGCACGTTGGTGTTGTGTGCCTTGAGTTGAAACAGCCTTTCCAGCATGTCTGCTCCCCGTGGCGCGCGCGGCGCCGTGAATGTATCGACCTCAACAGCAAAGCACAGACCGTCGCAAGCGCCTGGGAATTTGTGGTGGGCCGGAAAAAGCCGCGCATCATACCAGCAGCGTGAGGAATATGGCGGTTGTTGGTGCCGAACGTCGTCGAAGTTTTGCCACACGGCCAACTGCGCCATACTGCGCGCTGATTTTTTCGGGATGGGAAACGCATGAGCGCGCGCGGGATGAAGGCTTGGGGGTTGATTGCAGCGCTGATGGTCGGGGCGCCCGTGGCACTTGCCGCCTCGGCGCAGCCATTGACGCAAGTGAAAGTCATCAAGGTCCAGTCGCCGGCGTGTGGCCTGGAAGACATCGGTGATGGACAGACCCAGACCCAATGCAATCACGCCGGACCGAGCATCAAGGTGTATGTGCTGGAAGTCGGCTATGGCCAGAATCAGCCACACGCCACGCTGGACGGTTTTGAAGTGAATGGCACCCGGGCCCCGGTGTGCGCCTTCGATAACGGCAACCTGACCGAGTGCACGCCCGGTCGCAATACCGTCGGCTCGCTGTATACCTTCGATCTGGCGGGCAAGCAGGAAGGCACTTTCACCTTCAGCAATACCTCGATCAACGCGCCACGCAACACGATGTCGACCCAGCTTTACATCAAGTAACGGCTGTCACCGAACAGGGCAGGGCAAAGCTGACTACGCTTGGAAGATCACCCAGCGGATGGCGGCCATGACCTCTAGAGCCCTGATTACCCTCGCCGAGGGCATCGATGATCTGCAATGCGTGACCCTGATCGACGTGCTGCGCCGCGCCGGCGTCGAAGTGGTGGCAGCCAGCATCGAAGGTCGGCGCATGCTGACCTGCGCGCGCGGCACGCGCCTGACGGCGGATGGCATGCTGGTCGACGTGCTGGCGCAGACTTTTGACCTGATCGTCCTGCCCGGCGGCGCCATCGGCGCCCAGCACCTGGCGGCGCATCAGCCGCTGCAACAGCTGCTCAAGGATCAGGCCAGCGCCGGACGCCTGTTCGCCGCCATCGCCGAATCCCCGGCCATCGCTCTGCAAGCCTCAGGCTTATTACGCCAACGGCGCATGACCTGCCTGCCGAGTGCCAGCCATCAACTGTCGGGTTGTACGTTTGTTGATCAACCGGTGGTGGTCGACGGCAATTGCATTACCGCCCAGGGCTCTGGCGGCGCACTGGCGTTTGCCCTGACGCTGGTGGAGCAGCTTGGCGGCAAGGCGTTGCGGGCCAAGGTGGCGGGGGAGATGCTGGTTTGAAGGGATCAGGCGTGGGCGGCAATAGGCGGGTTGTGCATGGGCATGAGCCCGCCTCCTGTCGGTGATCGTCCAGATAATTTGATTTCGCTGATGTGACTCAGACCTTCGCCTCTTCCACCGGCACATGCATCCGGTCGCGTCTGGCCAAGGTCGGGAACAGTTTGATCCACGTCCCGGTCACCACTAGCGTGCCGATCCCGCCCATCACCACCGCTGGCACGGTGCCGAACCAGTGGGCAGTGAGACCGGATTCGAATTCGCCCAACTGGTTCGAGGCGCCGATGAACAGGCCGTTCACCGCGCTGACCCGGCCGCGCATTTCGTCCGGGGTTTCCAGTTGCACGAAGGAGGCGCGGATCACCATGCTGATCATGTCCGCTGCGCCCAGCACTACCAGCACCGCCAGCGAGAACCAGAACGAGGTCGACAGGCCGAAGGCAATGGTCGCGACGCCGAATACGCCGACGGCGGTAAACATTACCCGACCGACATTGCGCTCTACCGCAAATCGCGCCAGAAACAGCGACATCCCCAGCGCCCCGACCGCCGGCGCCGAGCGCAACAGGCCCAGGCCCCACGGGCCGGTGAGCAGGATGTCCTTGGCGAACACCGGCAGCAACGCCGTGGCGCCACCGAGCAGTACGGCGAACAGATCCAGCGAGATCGCCCCGAGGATGTCCGGGCGGCTGCGAATGAAGCGAATCCCCGCCAGCAACGAGTCCAGCGTGGCTTTGCCTTTGTTCAGCGGCGTCTGTCGCGCGGGCAGGTTGAGCATCAATGTGCAGGCGATGACGTAGAGCAACACGGTCGGGCCGTAGACCCAGACACTGCCAAACGCGTAGAGCAGGCCGCCCATCGCCGGGGCGACAATGGTGGCCGACTGTTGCGCTGACTGCGCCGCAGCAACGGCCCGAGGGAACAACGCCGTGGGCACGATGCTCGGCAGCAGCGCCTGGGTGGTCGGCAGCTCGAAGGAGCGCGCGCCGCCGAGCAGGAAGGCGAGGATGAAGATCATTTCCCGGGTGATGTGGTCAGTGGCGCTACCGATCGCCAGTGCCAGGGCGATCAACGCCTGCAACGACTGGCAGATCGCCGCAACACGACGCCGGTCATAGCGGTCGGCGACATGCCCGGTGTGCAGCATGAACAGCACCCGTGGTGCGAACTCCACCAGACCGACCAGACCCAGGTCGAGCACGTTGCCGGTCAACTGATACAGATTCCAGCCGATCGCCACGGTGAGCATCTGAAAGCCGCTGGCGGTGAAGATCCGGGCGAACCAGAACGCGAGAAACGGGCGATGGTGACGTAACAGCAGGGGCTCTTGGCTGGGCATCTGAAGGCAGGTCTGGCTTGGGGGGGGAACGGCGAGGTTATCACCAGTCTGTAACAGGAAGTTGCCATGACAAAAAATTTAGTTAGCCAGACATCTATCGTTCCCCGGCGCGCCTCAATCCTCCGTGGCGAGGGGATTTATCCCCGATCGGCTGCGCAGCAGTCATAAAAAATCAACGAAGCGACCAGAAAACGGGAGGCGTCTGGGGCTGTTTCACAACCCATCGGGCATAAATCCCCTCACCACAAGGGATCGCGCTGTCCCAGGGAATGTATTTCAGATCAGTTCCCCAATCCTGAGGCAACTTGTCACGCGGCAAACGACCACGCGGTTGTTCGTCGGAAATGGGACTACTCTTTCAACGTTGCTTGATCCAGATCAAGACCCTCCCGGGCCATGGTCTGGTGGCCCGTTGGCCAGACTCCCTGCGTTGCGATGGCTGTTAAAAAGAACGAATCAGAATTCGCCGCACTCCATATCCGTGGGGGCAGTAGGTACAGGGGCCTCGCGCCCCAACGCCAGTATTACCTGACAGAGGAAGCCATATGTTCGGTTTAGAGGCACTCGATCTCGCCCGAATTCAGTTCGCGTTCACCATCTCGTTCCACATCCTGTTCCCGGCCATCACCATTGGTCTGGCGAGTTACCTGGCGGTGCTCGAAGGCCTGTGGTTGAAGACCCACAATGACACCTACCGAGACCTCTACCACTTCTGGTCGAAGATCTTTGCCGTCAACTTCGGCATGGGCGTGGTGTCAGGGTTGGTCATGGCCTACCAGTTCGGCACCAACTGGAGCCGCTTCTCGGACTTCGCCGGTTCCGTCACCGGGCCGCTGCTGACTTACGAGGTGCTCACGGCATTCTTCCTTGAGGCCGGTTTCCTCGGGGTGATGCTGTTCGGCTGGAACAAGGTCGGGCGCGGCCTGCACTTCTTTGCCACGGTGATGGTGGCCATTGGCACGTTGATCTCGACGTTCTGGATTCTCGCCTCCAACAGCTGGATGCAGACGCCCCAAGGCTTCGAAATCATCAACGGTCAGGTGATCCCGACTGACTGGCTGGCAATCATCTTCAACCCGTCGTTCCCGTATCGCCTGATGCACATGGCGACCGCTGCGTTCGTTGCCACGGCCTTCTTCGTCGGCTCGTCGGCGGCCTGGCATCTGCTGCGCGGCAAGGACAACCCGGCGATTCGCACCATGCTCTCGATGGCGATGTGGATGGCGCTGATCGTCGCCCCGATCCAGGCGGTCATCGGTGACTTCCACGGCCTCAACACCCTCAAGCATCAGCCGGCGAAAATCGCCGCGATCGAAGGCCACTGGGAAAACAAAGGCAACGAAGCGACGCCGTTGATCCTGTTCGGCTGGCCGGACATGAAAGAAGAAAAAACCAAATTCGCCGTGGAGATCCCGTACCTCGGCAGCCTGATCCTGACCCACTCGCTGGACAAGCAGGTGCCGGCGCTCAAGGAGTTTCCACCTGAAGACCGGCCGAATTCGACCATTGTGTTCTGGTCGTTCCGGGTCATGGTCGGCCTCGGTTTCCTGATGATCTTCACCGGTCTGTGGAGCCTGTGGCTGCGCAAGCGCGATTCGCTCTACACCTCGCGACCGTTCCTGTACCTGGCGTTGTGGATGGGGCCATCCGGCCTGATCGCGATCCTCGCCGGCTGGTTCACCACCGAGATCGGTCGTCAGCCTTGGGTGGTTTACGGGCTGATGCGCACGGCGGATGCGTCCTCCAACCACAGCTTCATGCAGATGAGCATCACCCTGATCATGTTCGTCGTGGTGTATTTCGCCCTGTTCGGCGCAGGCCTGGGCTACATGATGCGCCTGGTGCGCAAAGGGCCGAAAACCGATGAAGGCAAGGAAACCAACGACGGTGGTCCCGGCCAGAAACGCACGCCGGCCCGGCCGATGTCCGCTGCCGACGACGATGGTGCCGACGCAGACCATCGCCCCAGCCTGACCAAGGAGATTTGAATCATGGGTATTGATCTTCCGCTGATCTGGGCCGTGATCATCATCTTCGGCATCATGATGTACGTGGTCATGGACGGCTTCGACCTGGGGATCGGGATTCTCTTCCCGTTCATCCCGGGCAAGACCGACCGTGACGTGATGATGAACACCGTCGCCCCCGTGTGGGACGGCAATGAAACCTGGCTGGTACTGGGCGGCGCGGCGTTGTTCGGCGCGTTCCCGCTGGCCTATTCGGTGGTGCTCTCGGCACTGTACCTGCCGCTGATCTTCATGCTGATCGGCTTGATTTTCCGCGGTGTGGCGTTCGAATTCCGCTTCAAGGCCAAGGACGACAAGCGCCACCTGTGGGACAAGGCGTTCATCGGTGGCTCGGTGGCGGCGACGTTCTTCCAGGGTGTCGCATTGGGGGCGTTCATCGACGGCTTGCCGGTGGTCAATCGGCAATACGCGGGTGGCTCACTGGACTGGTTGACGCCGTTCACCCTGTTCTGCGGCGCCGCGCTGGTGGTGGCGTATGCCTTGCTCGGCTGCACCTGGCTGATCATGAAAACCGAGGGCAAGCTGCAGGAACAGATGCACAACCTGGCGCGACCACTGGCGTTCGTGCTGCTGGCAGTGATCGGCATCGTCAGCCTGTGGACGCCGCTGGCACACCCGGAAATCGCCACACGCTGGTTCAGCACGCCGAACCTGTTCTGGTTCATGCCGGTGCCGATTCTGGTGCTGGTGACGATGTACGGCTTGATCCGCGCCGTGGCGCGCAACGCCAACTACATGCCATTCCTGCTGACCCTGGTGCTGATTTTCCTCGGCTACAGCGGTCTGGGCATCAGCCTGTGGCCGAACATTGTGCCGCCGTCGATCTCGATCTGGGACGCTGCCGCACCGCCGCAGAGCCAGGGCTTCATGCTGGTCGGTACGCTGTTCATCATCCCGTTCATCCTGGGCTACACCTTCTGGAGCTACTACGTGTTCCGCGGCAAGGTCACCCATGAAGATGGTTACCACTAATCTGCGCTCTGCTCACCCTGTGGGAGCGAGTCTGCCCGCGATGGTGTCTTCAGTGACGCCATCGCCTGACGGAGGATTGATGCAATGAGCAGCAAGCATTCCTTGCACGAGATTGAAGAGGCCGAAAAAAAGCCGCTGTGGCAGCGGCTCGGCTGGTTGGCCCTGATCTGGATTGGTAGCGTCGGCGCACTGTTCATTGTCGCCAGCCTGATGCGCCTGTTCATGAACGCGGCCGGTCTGACCACGCACTGAAACATCCCGTCCCGTTGCCCTTGGGCACGGATTCATGACCCTCTGTACCGCGGAGGGTTTTTTTTGCCTGGCGTTTACTTGCGCGCCTTGAGGATCACGAATTTCGGGGTTGCCGCCACTTGCTCGACGCCACGGAACAGCCGCGCCAGTTTGCTGTGATAACCCAGGTGACGGTTGCCGACGATGTACAACGCACCGCCCACCACCAGCGCCTCACGCGCCTGCTGGAACATGCGCCAGGCGAGGAAGTCGCCGACCACCTGTTGTTGATGGAACGGCGGATTGCACAGCACCACGTCCAGCGACTGCGGCTCTTGCCCGGCCAGACCATCACCAGCGCGCACGATCACTTCGCGCTCGCCGAGGGCGGCGTGCCAGTTTTCAGCGGCCGATTGCACGGCCATGAACGATTCGTCGACCAGCGTGTAATGCGCGTCAGGGTTCTGCAAGGCACTGGCGATGGCCAACACGCCGTTGCCACAGCCAAGGTCGGCGACGCGGGCGCTGCCCAGATTTTGCGGCAGGTATGGCAGAAAGGCCCGGGTGCCGATATCCAGGCCTTCACGGCAGAACACGTTGGCGTGGTTGAGTAATTCGATGGCCGGCTCGTCGAGTTGGTAGCGCGACGGGAAGGGCGAGATCGCCGGGGCTTTGGCCTCGGGTGTGGCGATCAACAAGCGGGCCTTTTTCACGGCCAGTGAAGCCTGTACCGGGCCAATGTAACGCTCCAACAGATCCCCGGCCGCACGCGGCAGGTGCTTGACCATGGCTGCCGCCACCACTTCGACGCCAGGCGCCAGTTGCCCTTGCAGGCGAATCAGTTGTTCTTCCAGCAACGCGAGGGTTTTGGGGACTCGGATCAGCACTCGGTCAAACGGACCGACCAACGGTTCACTGGCCGCAATGCCGCGCACCGCATCGAACGCCAGGCCATTGCGCACCAGATTCTTTTCCAGCCCCTGGAACGCCAGAAACGAGTCACCACTGCTGCTGACCTGAACCTTGCCCGCCAGACTTGCCGCCAACGCCCCAAAGCTGTCGTTGAGCACTAACACCCGAGTGTCCGCCGTCGGTTGCTGAGCGGCCAGGTGATTGAGCAGGTATTCGTCAGCCGCATCGAATGCTTGCAGCGGTTCATTCTGCTGCTCGGGCTGGCGAATCAGGTCGAGTTGGGCGAAGGGCGTGTCGAGCAAAGGCATGATGCGGGAACTCTGGTTAATCAACGGGTGGCCCGCAGCCCGGGTTGTTGCGCAGCGGAACCGTCCGAGTGGAATACGACGTTTAACGTCATCACTCAGGAAGGTCGCAAATGGTACGTTTTTTTCCGTTGAAATACTTGCAGCTTTTACGGGTTGGGCGCGTCGAGAAGACCACAACGGCTGGGGGCAATGACGGCGGAAATCTTGTTGCAGACGTTCAGTTTGATGATCACGTTTTGCACGTGGTAATTCACGGTGCGCTCGCTCAGACAAAGGATCCGGGCAATCTCGTAGGCCGTCTTGCCGAGTGCCGAGAGCTTTAGCACTTCCAGCTCCCGCGGTGAAAGGTGCGGGTGCTCGGGCTTTTTTGGCAGTTTGGGCAGGGATCTGGCAAACAGATCACTCAGATGGCTGGTCGCGTAAAACATGTAGCCAAAATGCTCGTACAACTCGAGCGGGCTCAGCGGGCCATTTTTTCTCGCAAGACTCAGTATGCTGCACAGCCCACTGGCTTCATGATGGAACGACTGGGACCAGCCATGTCTCAATCCATGTTCCTGTTGAGCGTCCCACAGCAGTGGGGTCGGCGAAAACAGCTCTTCTGTCCAGACAATGGGCAGCATGGAGCGATTGCAGTGTGTGACTACCGGGTCAACTTTCCTGTAGCTTTCTTTTTCATAGAGTTGATTCCACTCTTTGGGGTAGTTATTGATTTGCAAGATTTTAAAGTCGGCGTTCCGATTATTTGATGTCAATGAGACAGCACAAAAATTGAAGCCAATGTTTTGCGCGAATTGCAGCAAGATCGGATATGCGGTCTCTATTTCTCTTGCAAAAGTCAGTTGCTTTAATTGCGACTCCTTCCATATTTCCATCACAAACTCTCCGTGAGTCGTTTCCTGGGGCGCATTTTTGGATCCAATGGATCGTGCACGGAGTCGAGTGTAGGACAAGTCCTACACGTGTCGTTGAATTTTTTTGCTCTTTGGAATGAGCTTTAATTGGGAGAAAGTTATTAGTCGGGGATAGCGCGTTTTGTTCAGGCTGCCATTCAATTTGGCCGTGGAGATCTCGCTATTAGTTGTATCTGGGTTTTTTTCTCATTGGTCTCGATGAATGAAAAGACATTATAAAAGCAGTGGTGTTTTAGGGTGCCGGTTTGCGCGAAACTGGCAGGGTCCTTTCAGTGGAGTGGCCCATGACTGTCAGCGCAGAGAAATTTACCGCCCAGACCTTGGTCGATGTGCAGCCCTTGACCCCCAGTCTGTTCACCCTGCGTACCACCCGTGATGCAGGTTTCAGGTTCCGTGCAGGACAATTCGCCCGCCTGGGGGTGACCAAGGCTGATGGCAGCACGGTGTGGCGTGCCTACTCGATGGTCTCCTCACCCTTCGATGAATTTCTCGAGTTCTTTTCCATCGTGGTGCCTGGGGGCGAGTTCACCAGTGAGCTGAGCCGATTGCAGGCGGGCGATGCCTTGCTGGTGGAGCGTCAGGCCTTTGGTTATCTGACGCTGGATCGTTTTGTCGACGGTCGGGATCTTTGGCTGTTATCCACAGGGACCGGCGTCGCGCCGTTTCTGTCGATCCTGCAGGATTTCGAGGTGTGGGAGAGGTTTGAGCGAATCATCCTGGTGTACAGCGTGCGCGAAGCACGGGAGTTGGCCTATCAGTCGCTGATCGCGGAGCTGGCTCAGCGTGATTACCTGGCCGAGCACGCGCATAAACTGCAATTCATCCCCACGGTTACCCGCGAACATTTTCCTGGCGCCCTGCATGGCCGCATCACCAGCCTGATCGAAAATGGCGAGCTGGAGCGTGTTGCAGGAGCTGCACTGACCGCGGAGCATTCGCGTGTGATGTTGTGTGGCAATCCACAGATGATCGATGACACCCGGGCGCTGCTGAAACAACGGCACATGAGCCTGAGCCTGACGCGGCGGCCGGGGCAGGTGGCGGTGGAAAACTACTGGTAAAAAAACGGCGCCATCACAGGCGCCGTTTTCATTCATGAAGCCTTCAAGGCCGGTTGTTCTGGGCTTTGAGCAGATCGCGGATCTCACCGAGCAACTCTTCTTCCTTGGTCGGAACCGGTGGCAGGGTAGGGGCCACGGCTTCTTCGCGTTTCAGGCGGTTGATGGCTTTGACGCCCATGAAAATCGCGAAGGCGACGATCACGAAGTCCAGAATGCTCTGGATGAATTTGCCGTAAGCCATGACCACTGCGGGGGCGCTGCCCTCGGCGGCTTTTAGCGTGATCGCCAGATCACTGAAGTCCACCCCACCGATCAACAGGCCGATTGGCGGCATGATCACGTCACCGACAAACGACGAAACGATTTTGCCGAAGGCGGCACCGATGATGATACCGACGGCCATGTCGACCACATTGCCTTTGACCGCGAAGGCCTTGAACTCACTTAGCACGCCCATAGGTTATTTCCTTGTTACAGATGAGGTTGGTGTACGCAGTGTAAATCAGCAAAACGCGTCCTGCGCGAAACACCTTCTTACAATGCCCGTTTTTATCGACACATGAATCGACGATTAGTTTGCAAAGTGCCACTAATCGCGCGCGAAATACGCCGTAAACCGCTGATCGGGAAGCTAAAATTTTCAATCATGGAGTTGCGAACTTTCTATTTATGTTCTCGGACATAGCCCTCTAGCCTCTGATTGGCGCACCTGGATGCGCCCAAAAGAACCAGAGGAACCTGATATGAATTCCACTCTTGGACTGGGGGCTTTTCCCCATCGCGGTACCCTTGGCGTACTCGCCGCCAGCCTGTTGACCTTCTCCGTGCACGCCGCCCCCCTGACCCGGGACAACGGCGCAGCGGTCGGCGACAACCAGAACTCGCAAACTGCCGGCGCCAATGGCCCGGTGCTGCTGCAGGATGTGCAACTCATTCAGAAGCTGCAGCGTTTCGACCGTGAGCGCATTCCCGAGCGCGTGGTTCATGCACGCGGCACGGGGGCCCATGGCACCTTCACTGTGACCAACGACCTCAGTGACCTGAGCAAGGCCAAGGTGTTTGCCGCAGGCCAGATAACGCCGGTGTTCGTGCGTTTCTCCGCAGTGGTGCACGGCAACCACTCCCCGGAAACCCTGCGGGATCCGCGGGGTTTCGCCACCAAGTTCTACACCGCCGATGGCAACTGGGATCTGGTCGGCAACAACTTCCCGACGTTCTTCATACGCGATGCGATCAAGTTTCCGGACATGGTCCATGCGTTCAAGCCCGATCCACGTACCAACCTTGACGATGACTCGCGTCGTTTCGACTTCTTCTCCCACGTACCGGAAGCCACCCGTACGCTGACCGAGCTGTACTCGAATTCGGGCACGCCTGCCAGTTATCGGGAGATGGATGGCAATGGTGTACATGCCTACAAGTTGGTCAATGCCAAAGGTGAAGTTCACTACGTGAAGTTTCACTGGAAGAGTTTGCAGGGCATTAAAAATCTTTCGCCAAAACAAGTCGCAACCGTTCAGGGTCAAGATTACAGTCATATGACCAATGACTTGGTAACCAACATTAATAAAGGTAATTTCCCGAAGTGGGACTTGTACATCCAGGTGCTGAATCCACAAGATTTGTCCAAGTTTGATTTCGATCCATTGGACGCGACCAAGATCTGGCCCAATATTTCGGAACGAAAAATTGGACAAATGGTGTTGAACCGTAATCCGGCGAATGTGTTCCAGGAAACCGAACAAGTTGCCATGGCCCCCGCCAATGTTGTACCGGGTATCGAACCTTCCGAAGATCGTCTGTTGCAAGGCCGAGTGTTCTCTTATGCCGATACGCAGATGTATCGTCTGGGCGCCAATGCTCTGCAACTGCCGATCAATGCGCCGAAAGTTGCCGTCAATAATGGCAATCAGGACGGTGCAATGAACTTCGGTGCGACCCAGTCTGGCGTGAACTATCAGCCGAGCCGCCTGCAGCCGCGCGAAGAGCCGCAAAGTGCGCGTTACAGCCAATTGGCACTGTCCGGCAGCACGCAACAGGCGAAGATCCAGCGTGAGCAGAACTTCAAGCAGGCGGGTGATCTGTATCGCTCGTTCAGCCAGCAGGAGCGTCAGGACCTGATCGACAGCTTCGGCGGCTCGCTGGCGACCACCGATGACGAGAGCAAGCACATCATCCTGTCCTTCCTTTATAAGGCCGACCCGGAATACGGCACCGGTGTGACCAAAGTGGCCAAGGGCGACCTGGGCCGGGTCAAGGCGCTGGCAGCGAAATTGATCGACTGATCTCGACGCCATGCACCGCGGGGCCTGAGTCAGGCCCCGTTCTGCCCAAGGAGAGCACATATGCGTCCTTATCTTTTACTGTTGCTTGGCTGCCTGTCCTTTACTGCGCAGGCCGGGCAGAGCCCTGAGGCGATCAAGGCCCAGTTGCAGGATTACTACTTTGATGCCGCCCGGCGCGGTGACGTGCCGATGCTCGAGACGTTTATCGAATCCGGTTATTCCCTCGATACCCGTGACAACAAGGGCTACACCGCGCTGATTCTGGCGGCGTATCACGGCCAGGGCGCGGCGGTGGATCGCTTGCTGGCGGCAGGCGCGGATGCCTGCGCGCAGGATCAGCGCGGCAATACGGCGTTGATGGGGGCGATCTTCAAGGGCGAGCTCCAGATTGCCCGACGGCTGATGGCCACCGATTGCAGCCCCGATCAGCGCAACGGCGCGGGACAAACTGCCGCGATGTACGCCGGGTTGTTCAAGCGCGTCGAATTGCTCGATGCACTCAAAGCCAAGGGCGCCGACCTCAATGCCGAAGATCCGCTGGGCAACAGCGCCGCGCGTCTGGCCAACGGCGAAATCCGCACCGCCGCGCCGCGCTGAGTGGTGGCTGCGTTATCATCGCGGTTTTTGCCGGGGGATCCAGATGGCCAAGGCCAAGCGCATGTACGGCTGCACCGAGTGCGGCGCAACCTTTCCCAAGTGGGCGGGCCAGTGCGGCGAGTGCGGCGCCTGGAACACCCTGACCGAAACCATGATCGAGAGCGGCGGTGCCACGGCCCCCACCGGGCGCACCGGCTGGGCCGGGCAACAGGCGCAGATCAAGACGCTGGCCGAAGTCAGCATTGAAGAGATTCCGCGTTTTTCCACCGCCTCCGGTGAGCTGGACCGGGTGCTCGGCGGCGGTCTGGTGGACGGTTCGGTGGTGCTGATTGGCGGTGACCCGGGCATCGGCAAGTCGACGATTCTGCTGCAGACCCTGTGCAACCTCGCCAAGAGCATGCCGGCGCTGTACGTCACCGGTGAAGAATCCCAGCAGCAAGTGGCCATGCGCGCCCGACGCCTCGGACTGCCGCAGGACCAGTTGCGGGTGATGACCGAAACCTGCATCGAAACCATCATCGCCACGGCCCGCCAGGAAAAACCCAAGGTGATGGTGATCGACTCGATCCAGACCATCTTCACCGAACAATTGCAGTCGGCTCCCGGTGGCGTCTCGCAAGTGCGCGAAAGTGCGGCGCTGCTGGTGCGCTATGCCAAGCAGAGCGGTACGGCGATTTTTCTCGTCGGTCACGTCACCAAGGAAGGCGCGCTCGCAGGCCCCAGGGTGCTGGAGCACATGGTCGATACCGTGCTGTATTTCGAAGGCGAGTCCGATGGCCGATTGCGACTGCTGCGTGCGGTGAAAAACCGTTTCGGCGCGGTCAACGAACTCGGCGTGTTCGGCATGACCGACAAGGGCCTGAAAGAAGTCTCCAACCCGTCGGCGATTTTTCTCACCCGTGCTCAGGAAGAGGTCCCGGGCAGCGTGGTGATGGCCACGTGGGAAGGCACCCGGCCGATGCTGGTGGAGGTGCAGGCGCTGGTCGATGACAGCCATCTGGCGAACCCGCGTCGGGTGACCCTGGGCCTGGATCAGAACCGTCTGGCAATGCTGCTCGCGGTCCTGCACCGCCACGGCGGCATTCCGACCCACGACCAGGACGTGTTCCTCAACGTGGTGGGTGGGGTGAAGGTGCTGGAAACCGCATCTGACCTGGCGCTGATGGCGGCGGTGATGTCGAGCCTGCGTAACCGGCCGTTGCCGCATGATCTGCTGGTGTTTGGCGAGGTCGGGCTGTCGGGCGAGGTGCGCCCGGTGCCAAGCGGGCAGGAGCGCTTGAAGGAGGCGGCCAAGCATGGTTTCAAGCGAGCGATCGTGCCCAAGGGCAATGCACCGAAAGAGTCGCCGGCGGGGTTGCAGATCATCGCGGTGACTCGTCTGGAGCAGGCTCTGGACGCACTCTTCGAATAACCACAATTCCCTTGTATGAATGAAATCCTGTGGTGAGGGGATTTATCCCCGATGGGGCGCGGAGCGGCCCTGAAGAAACGGGTCTGCTGCGCAGTCCATCGGGGATAAATCCCCTCGCCACAGGGTTCATTCCAACATTTGTTTTTTGGGTGGGTTCTAGATTTCGATCAGGGCGCCCAATTCGCGCTCAAGCTCGGCCTCATCCGCCAGATTCAGCTCGATCAAGCGCCGCAAGCACTGGATCGATTCCAGGCTGATATGCCGGCAGACAAATCCCAGTTGCCCGTGATCTTCATGGGCCAGATGTACATCCATCTTGATCTCGACGTCTTTGCTCAGATGAATGTCGACATGAAAATCATGCTCCTTATCCCCGAGCCAAGGCTCCGGCCGCTCGATCAACAGCCCCTTGAGTGACAGATCGATCAGTTTCACCGGCCAGATGTATTGCCCCTGACTCAGATCGGTGCTGGCATCGAACGCAATACGTTTGAAGCGACGACGGTTGGCTGGGTGCTCGCTCATGGCGCAATCCTCCAAAGGTTCGCTGACTATAGACCCGCATTCTTCAACCGTGCCAGTGCAGACAGGCGTCTAGACCAATGTCGGGGTATGGTCTTTGCCGCCAGTAGCGCTAAACTCGGGGTGGCTGTCTTTCTTGTCCACCCTGGCTGGAATAATAAAATGAAAAATAATAATAGCCTGCTACGCCACTTACCCTGGCTAGTGCTGGCAATCGTAGGAGCGTGCGCCCTGGGCGTAGTGGCATTGCGCCGAGGAGAGGCGATCAACGCCTTGTGGATCGTGGTCGCGGCAGTGGCCATTTATCTGGTTGCGTACCGCTACTACAGTCTGTTCATCGCAAACAATGTGATGCAACTCGATCCGCGTCGGGCCACCCCCGCCGTGCTCAACAACGACGGTCTGGACTACGTACCAACCAACAAACACATTCTTTTCGGTCACCACTTCGCCGCGATTGCCGGCGCAGGCCCTCTGGTCGGCCCGGTGCTGGCGGCGCAGATGGGCTATCTGCCCGGCACGCTGTGGCTGATTGCCGGGGTAGTGCTGGCGGGTGCGGTGCAGGACTTCATGGTCCTGTTCATGTCCACCCGGCGCAACGGCCGTTCCCTGGGCGACATGGTGCGTGAAGAAATGGGCCGCGTGCCCGGCACCATTGCGCTGTTCGGCTGCTTCCTGATCATGATCATCATCCTCGCGGTGCTGGCGCTGATCGTGGTCAAGGCGTTGGCCGAGAGCCCGTGGGGCATCTTCACCGTGATGGCGACCATCCCGATCGCGATGTTCATGGGCATCTACATGCGCTACATCCGTCCGGGGCGCATTGGCGAGATCTCGGTTATTGGCGTCTTGCTGCTGCTCGGTTCGATCTGGCTGGGCGGGCAGATTGCCGCCGATCCGGTCTGGGCCAAGGCTTTCAGCTTTACCGGTATCCAGATCACCTGGATGCTGATCGGTTACGGATTTGTCGCGGCAGTGCTGCCGGTGTGGCTGATCCTCGCGCCACGTGACTACCTCTCCACCTTCCTCAAGATCGGCACCATCATCGCCCTGGCGATCGGTATTCTGGTGACCATGCCCGAGCTGAAAATGCCGGCGCTGACCCAGTTCGTCGACGGCACCGGTCCTGTGTGGAAGGGCGGTCTGTTCCCGTTCCTGTTCATCACCATCGCTTGCGGTGCGGTGTCCGGGTTCCACGCACTGATTGCTTCGGGCACCACGCCGAAGCTGCTGGATAACGAAACCAACGCGCGTTACATCGGTTACGGCGGCATGCTGATGGAATCGTTCGTGGCGATCATGGCCATGGTTGCCGCTTCGGTGATCGAGCCGGGTGTGTACTTCGCCATGAACAGCCCGGCCGCCGTGGTCGGCGGTGACGTGGCATCGGTCGCGCAAATGGTCAGCAGCTGGGGTTTTGCGATCACGCCTGAGGCGCTGCAAGCCGTGGCTCACGACATCGGCGAAACCACCATCCTGGCCCGTGCCGGCGGTGCGCCGACCCTGGCGGTCGGTATTGCGCAGATCCTGCACAGTGTCCTGCCGGGTGAAAACACCATGGCGTTCTGGTACCACTTCGCGATCCTGTTCGAAGCGCTGTTCATCCTCACGGCTGTGGACGCCGGCACCCGTGCCGGGCGCTTCATGCTGCAGGACCTGCTCGGTTCTTTCGTGCCGGCGCTGAAACGTACCGAATCGTGGACCGCCAACCTGATCGCCACCGCCGGTTGTGTGGCGATGTGGGGCTGGTTGCTGTACCAAGGCGTGATCGATCCACTGGGCGGCATCAACACCTTGTGGCCGCTGTTCGGTATCTCCAACCAGATGCTGGCCGGTATCGCGCTGATGCTCGGCACGGTGGTGCTGATCAAGATGAAGCGTCAACGCTACATCTGGGTCACTCTGCTGCCAGCGGCCTGGCTGCTGATCTGCACCACCACTGCAGGCTTCATCAAGCTGTTCGACGCCAACCCGGCGATCGGCTTCCTGTCGCTGGCCAAGAAATACAGCGATGCACTGGCCAACGGTCAGATCCTCGCGCCGGCCAAGAGCATCGACCAGATGCAGCACGTGATCTTCAACGCTTACACCAACGCAACGCTCACCGCGCTGTTCCTGTTCGTGGTCTTCAGCATCCTGTTCTATGCGCTCAAGGTCGGCATCGCCGCCTGGGGCAAAAAAGAGCGTACGGATAAAGAATCGCCATTCCAGGCACTGCCGGACGCGTAACCAGAGGATTGCACCATGTTCAATGACCTGAGTCGCCTCGGTAAATACCTCGGTCAGGCCGCGCGCCTGATGGTCGGCATGCCCGACTACGACACCTACGTCGAGCATATGCAAACCAAACACCCGGACAAACCGGTGATGAGCTACGAGATGTTCTTTCGCGAACGTCAGGAGGCGCGTTACGGTGGCAAGGGTGGGCCCAAGTGCTGTTGAGCTGACAGCCAGAGGGTTGAGGTAATCCCCCTGTGGGAGCGGGCTTGCTCGCGAAAGCGGTATGTCATCGAGCAATGATGTCGATTGACAAGACCCCTTCGCGAGCGAGCCCGCTCCCACATTTGTTTTGTGTTTCTTTCAGGAGATCGTGTTTTGTCTTCTCCCATACCCGTAACGGTACTCAGCGGTTTCCTCGGTGCCGGCAAGACCACCTTGCTGCGCCATTTGCTCAAGGCCGAGCACGGCCTGAAAATCGCCGTGATCGAAAACGAATTCAGCGATGCCGGCATCGACACCCAGTTGCTCGGCGACGAGCCGGTGCAAGTCATGACCCTGGCCAACGGCTGCGTTTGCTGCACCATTCACACCGATCTGACCAAGGCCCTGTACCTGCTGCTCGAGCGCCTGGACAGCGGCGAAATCGCTTTCGACCGGCTGGTGATCGAGTGCACCGGGCTGGCCGATCCGGCCCCGGTGGCGCAGACCTTTTTCATCGATGAAGAACTGCGCGAGCGCTATCTGCTCGACGGCATCATCACCTTGGTCGACGCCGCCCACGCCGACCTGCACCTGACCCAGACCATCGCCCAGGCGCAGATCGGTTTCGCCGACCGCCTGCTGGTGAGCAAGACCGATCTGGTGGACGAGGCGATGTTCACCGCGCTGAGTGAACGCCTGACGCGGATCAACCGCCGTGCGCCGATCCGGGTAGTCGAGCATGGCAACATCGATCTGGCGGAACTGCTCGACGTGCGTGGCTTCAATCTCAACGCCGACTTGGGCGGCGGGATGAGCCTGCGTCCGGTGAGCAAGGCGCCCTCGATCGACCGTATCTCCAGCCTGGTGCTGCGCACTGAGCAGCCGCTGGATATCGATCAACTCAGCGAGTTCATGAATGAGCTGCTCGAAGAGCATGGCAAGCAATTGCTGCGTTACAAGGGTGTGCTGAGCATTGCCGGGGAGGATCGGCGGCTGGTGTTTCAGGGCGTGTTGAAACTTTACGGTTTCGACTGGGATACCGAATGGGCCGAGGGTGAAGTGCGGGAAAGTGTGATTGTGTTTATTGCCGATGATCTGCCGGAAGAGAAAATTCGGGCGGGGTTTGCTCGGGTGGCTGCACAGCAAAACTGAATTTGTGGCGGCTGGAAGGGCCTCTTCGCGAGCAAGCCCGCTCCCACAGTCGACCGCATTCTGTCAGGAGGAATGCAGTCTACTGTGGGAGCGGGCTTGCTCGCGAAGGCGATCTAACCAACAACACAATATCCAGGCTCTGAACCCAGCAGTGTTTGCTCAAGATGATCCAGATGCCGATTCATCAGCATCCCGGCCCTTGAAGCATCGCCTCGTTCCACCGCCTCTACCAACGCCAAATGCTCGTGCCATGCGCAACAGCTGTGCGTTTGGCACTCACTTCGCGCAATTACCAATGATGTCAGCGGTACCAGGCTGCCAAGAAAATGCGCCAACGGTGCATTTCCGGCCATCTTCGCCAACTGCAGATGAAACTCCCCGGACAGGCGAATTGCCGCAGCGCGTCGATTTTTATCCACAGCCTGGCGCTCGCGTTCGATCAATGCGCGCAGGCGTTTCAAGTCATCAGGTTGCGCGTGCTGACACGCCAGTCGCACTAACGTGTTCTCGGTCAAGCGTCGTGCGTGCAGGGTCTGCCGCGTCTGCTCTGTATCGGGCGCAGCCACCCGCGGCCGATGATTGGAGCGCAACACAATCACTTGCTCATGGGACAACTGCGTCAACACCCGACGCACGTCCGCGCGGCTGACGCCGAACATTTGCTTGAGGCTGTCTTCGGTGAAGCGGCTGGCAGCATCAAGACGTTGTTCGAGAATCGCATCGAACAGCCGGGGATACAGATCATCCACCGGCGCGTGCAGGCGGGAGAAGGGCAGGGCCGTCGACATCTGGCGATTGTGCGACGACGTGGCGAGGCTGTTCATGGCCGGTCTCCAGAGTGAGTAAATTCAGTGGCTCAAGTTGTCTTCCGGAATATTCAATTCGATGCCCATCCGCTGGCCTTCGCGCAGAATGTGCCGACGCATTTCGGCGCTGGCCTGGGCGCTGTTCTTGCTGCGGATCGCGCGCACCACCGCTTCGTTTTCTTCCAGGCGCTCGGCCAGGTGCTCAGGCGAATTGCGCAGCACCTCGGCGCTTTGCTTGAGGGCGTTGCTGGTTTGCTGCACCACACTCTGGAAGATCGGGTTCGAGGTCAGGGTGAACAGCTCTTCGTGAAAGGCGATGTAGGCGCTGACCCCGGCTTCACTGTCGCCCGCTTCAAGAGCTTCGCGCATGTCCATCAGGGTCAGGCGCAGTTGCCCGACTTCCTTGCTGCTGATCGACTGTGCAACCAGACCGACGATGAACGGCTCAAGGGTGTAGCGCAGTTGCAGCACGTCTTCGAGGCTCGCGCCGGCCACGGCGCTGTCATGGCTCTGGCTGTCGCTGAGCTGGGCGTCGAGCACCACCACGCCCTTGCCCGGCATCGAGCGGACGAGGCCGAGGGTTTCCAGGACGATCACCGCTTCGCGCAGGCTCGGGCGACTGATGCCCAGTTGTTCGGCCAGTTCGCGCTGGCCCGGCAGCATGTCGCCGGAGCGCCACTGACCACGGGCCAGTGCGGCCCGAAGTTTCTCTACCACTGAGTTGACGACGGTTGATGTTGTAATCACGTATTGGCTCCCTGTGCCGTGCCTGCGGTGGAGCAGGCACGGCGGTCATTCAGAATTCTTTGGCCGCCGCCTGGGCGAGCGGTTTTCTCGGCTGAAAGGTATAGCCCTGCTCGCCGTTGAGCACCTTGTTCGCGCGCTGCACATCGATGTCCTTTTCCCAACGGGCGATGGCCACGGTAGCGACGCAGTTGCCGATCAGGTTGGTCAGCGCCCGGCCGATGCCCATGAACCAGTCAACCGCCAACACCAGCACCAGACCCACCACCGGGATCGCCGGAATCGCGGTCAGCGTTGCCGCCAGAATCACCAGCGCCGAACCGGGAATACCGTGGGCACCCTTGGAGGTGATCAGCGACACCAGCAGAATCGTCAGCAGATCAGTCATTGCCAATGGCGTGCCGGTGGCGTTGGCGATGAACACGATGGCCAGGGTCAGGTAGATCGAAAAGCCGTCGAGGTTGAACGAATAGCCGGTGGGAATCACCAGGCCAACCGTCGAGCTGCCAATGCCCAGGTGTTCGAGTTTGCGCATGATCTGCGGCAGCACGGCGTCGGAAGAAGCGGTGCCCATGACGATCAGCAGCTCTTCACGCAGGTACTTGAGCAGTGGCCACATGCGCAGGCCGGAGGCACGCATCACCAAGCCGAGGATCACACTGACGAAGGCCATGCAGGTCAGGTAGAACAAGCCGACCAGGCTGCCCAGGTGTTGCAGCGAATCGAGGCCGTACTTGCTGGTGGTGAAAGCGATGGCACCGAACACGCCAATCGGCGCCAGGCGCACGATCATGCCCATGATCCGGAAGATCACATGGCTCAGTTCGTTGATCAGGCGCGAGATCCCGGAAGCTGTTTCGCCTACCAGATTCAACGCACTGCCAAACAACACCGAAAACAGCAGCACTTGCAGGATGTTGTTGTCGGCAAAGGCGCCGATCACCGAGGTAGGGATCAGGTCCATCAGAAACTGGGTGGTGGTGTGCATATGCTGACCGCGTTCGGCGATATCGCCCATGTCGGCGGCGGACAACTGCTCCAGATGAATATTCGCGCCGTTGCCGATCCCGGTGCTGAAGGCGAATACCAGACCGATCACCAGCGCGATGGTGGTCAGCACTTCGAAGTAGATCACCGACTTGAGGCCGATGCGCCCGACCTTCTTCAGATCGCCGGCGCCGCTGATGCCGCTGACCACCACGCAGAACACAATCAGGCCGATAAGCATCTTGATCAGTTTGATGAAACCGTCGCCCAGCGGTTTGAGCTGAGCGGAATATTCGGGAAGGGTCAGCCCGCAGATGATGCCGAGCACCAGTCCGAGAACCACTTGGAGGAAGATTGAACGCGAGCACCATCTGAGCATGGGAGGAATCCTGGTCGGTGTCCTGGCTGCCGTGTGCGGGGCACATCAGATTCAGGACTTAATTATTGTGGTCTTACCGGTATGTCCAGTGCAGGCGCAGTCTAGGCGCTGTTTTCAGAAGCTCGCAAGTAAAAAATGACGAATTGGCATGACCGGTCTGACCAGTTTGGTGCAATGCCGCGTGCTTGAGCCATTTGCGGTTGGAAACTTTTTTGCAGGCGAAAAAAAACCGGCCATCACTGGCCGGTTTTTCATGCTGCGGATTTAACGTTGCAATTAAGCGCCGTAGACCGGCAGTTTCTTGCAGATGGCTTTTACTTTCTCACGTACGGCGTCGATCACCGCTTCGTTGTTCAGGTCAGCCAGGATGTCGCAGATCCAGCCGGCCAGCTCTTTGCACTCGGCTTGCTTGAAGCCGCGAGTGGTCACAGCCGGAGTACCGAAGCGCAGGCCGGAAGTGACGAACGGCGAGCGTGGATCGTTTGGCACGGAGTTCTTGTTCACGGTGATGAACGCTTTGCCCAGAGCGGCGTCGGCGTCTTTACCGGAGATGTCCTGCTTGATCAGCGACAGCAGGAACAGGTGGTTCTTGGTACCACCGGACACCACGTCGAAACCGCGCTCGATGAACACTTCGGCCATGGCCTGGGCGTTCTTCACCACTTGTTCCTGGTAAGCCTTGAATTCAGGCTGCAGGGCTTCCTTGAAGCAGATCGCTTTAGCGGCGATCACGTGCTCCAGCGGGCCACCCTGGGCGCCCGGGAATACTGCGGAGTTCAGCTTCTTCTCGATCTCGGCGTTGGCGCGAGCCAGGATCAGGCCGCCACGTGGACCGCGCAGGGTCTTGTGGGTGGTGGTGGTCACGACGTCAGCGAAAGGTACCGGGTTCGGGTAGACGCCAGCGGCGACCAGACCGGCTACGTGAGCCATGTCGACGAACAGGTAGGCACCGACTTTGTCAGCGATTGCACGGAAGCGCGGGAAGTCGAGGATCTGCGAGTAGGCAGAGAAACCGGCCACGATCATTTTCGGCTTGTGTTCAACCGCCAGACGCTCGACTTCGTCGTAGTCGATCAGGCCGTTGGCGTCGATGCCGTACTGCACGGCGTTGTACAGCTTGCCGGAGGACGAAACGCTGGCGCCGTGGGTCAGGTGACCACCGTGGGCCAGGCTCATGCCCAGAATGGTGTCGCCACCTTGCAGCAGGGCCAGGTAAACAGCGGCGTTGGCTTGCGAACCGGCGTGCGGCTGAACGTTGGCGTAATCGGCGCCGAACAGTTCTTTGGCGCGGTCGATAGCCAGTTGCTCGACAACGTCGACGTACTCGCAACCACCGTAGTAGCGCTTGCCTGGGTAACCTTCGGCGTATTTGTTGGTCAGGACCGAGCCTTGAGCTTCCATCACCGCTGGGCTGGTGTAGTTTTCCGAAGCGATCAGCTCAATGTGTTCTTCCTGGCGCTGAGCTTCTTGCTCCATGGCGGCAAAAAGGTCGGCGTCGTACTTGGCAATAGTCAAATCACGGCTGAACATGGCGGTCCTCAAGGATCGGGGGGCAGAAAAGGGGGGCATTCTAACTCAATGGGTTTTGGATGGCATATGAAACGACATCATGTCGCAGACAAGTGGCGTTCATGCGCAGATAGATGGTGATTGCGCCGGCTTCATCGCGAGCAGGCTCACTCCTACATTATCTGAGGCGTACACAAAAACCGTGACCGACATCAATCCCTTGTAGGAGTGAGCCTGCTCGCGATAGATGCGCCACAGATTTTCAGTCAAACATGAACAGCGCATCATTGCTGAACTGCGCTTCGAACCGGCTGGCCGGCATCGGCCGGCCGAACAGGTAGCCCTGCACCTCATCGCAACCGTGTTCACGCAGGAAGTCCAGTTGCTCATGGGTTTCCACGCCCTCGGCGATCACCGCCAGGTTCAGGCTGTGGGCCATGGCGATGATCGCGCGGGCGATCTGCGCGTCCTGCTCGCCGGACGGCAGGCCGTCGACGAAGGTGCGGTCGATCTTCAGCACGTCGATCGGGAATTGCTTGAGGTAGTTCAGCGACGAGTAACCGGTGCCGAAGTCGTCGACCGCGATGCTCAGGCCGAGGTTCTTCAGCCCGGCGAGAATCTGCATCGCCTCGCTGACTTCACGCATCAGGATACTTTCAGTCAGCTCCAGTTCCAGGCACGCCGGCGGCAGACCGGTTTCCCTGAGAATGGTGGCGATGCGCGTGCCGAGTTGGCCATCGGAGAACTGCCGCGCCGAAATGTTCACCGACACCTTCGGCACGCGCACGCGGTTTTGATGCCAGGTTTTCAACTGGCGACACGCCTCGCCGATCACCCAGTCGCCAACGTCGACCACCAGACCGAGCTCTTCCAGCACCGGAATGAAATCCCCCGGCGGCACCAGCCCGCGACGCGGATGACGCCAGCGCAGCAGGGCTTCGGCACCGGTCAGGCGTTTGCCGTCGCCACTGAATTGCGGCTGGTAATACAGGACGAATTCGTTCTGCTCCAGGGCGTGGCGCAAGTCGCTTTCCAGCTCCAGACGCTCCAGCGCACTGGCGTTCATGTCGGCCTGATAGAACTGGAAGTTGTTCTTGCCACGCTCCTTGGCGTGGTACATCGCGGTGTCGGCGTTTTTCATCAACTGGCTGAGTTCGTTGCCGTCCTGCGGGCTCAGGGCGATGCCGATACTGGCGGTGACGAAGAACTCGCGGCTTTCGAGCACGAACGGTTTCACCAGACTGGCGAGAATCTGCTCGGCGACGTGAATCGCTCGGTTCAGTGCCATCTCGCGGCTGGAGCGGTGTTGCAGGAGCAGAGTGAATTCGTCGCCGCCCATGCGCGCCACAGTGTCGTCATCGTCGACGCAGGCCAGCAGGCGCGTGGCCATGTCCTTGAGCATGCGGTCGCCGGCGGCGTGGCCGAGTGAGTCGTTGATCGGTTTGAAGCGGTCGAGGTCGAGGAACATCAGCACCACCCACGACTTCTGCCGCTCGGCCGATTGCAGCGCGGTGTGCAGGCGATCCTGGAACAGCGTGCGGTTGGGCAGGTGGGTCAGGGCGTCGTAGTAGGCGAGGCGGTGAATCCGCTGCTCGCTGGCCTTGCGCTCGCTGATGTCGCTGAAGAAGCACACGTAACTGGCCAGGTCGCCTTCATCGTCGAGCACTGCGGTAATGCCGACCCACGCCGGGTAATGCTCGCCATTGCGCCGCTTGAGCCAGACTTCGCCTTCCCAGGTGCTGTGCTGATGCAGTTGCTTGAGCACGTAGCGCAGGTGCGCGTCCTGCTGTTCGTCGACGGTGAGCATGTTCGGCAACTGGTCGAGGACTTCGGCCACCGCGTAACCGCTGACCCGGCTGAACGCCTCGTTGGCCTGCACGATGTAGCCGGCCGGGTCGGTGATCAGGATCGCCGAGGTCGAGTGCTCGAAAACCGTCGCGGCCATGCGCAAGTCTTTCTCCGCGCGGCGCTGCTGGCTGATGTCGCGACCGACGCCGAGCACGCCTTCGAACGCACCGTGTTCGTCCCACACCAGCACCAGACGCAGCTCGATCGGAATCTTGCGACCGTCGGCACGCAGGCAGTCGAACAGGAACATCTGGGTCTGCACCTGGCTTCGCAGCTGCGTCAGTTGCTCAGGCTTGTCGAGCGCTTTGCTGACCCGGTCCATCAGGGTGTAGATGCCGCTCAGTTGCTGCGGGTTGGCAATGGTCGATTGCCAGCCGTTCTGGAAAATCCACTCGGCGTTGTAACCCAATACCGCCTGCACCGACGGACTGACGTAGTTCAGCGACAGTTTGCTGTCGGTGGAAAAAATCACGTCGCTGATGCTTTCGGCGAGCATCCGGTAGCGTTGCTCGCTGTCACGCAGCGATTCGCTGGCCTCGATCTGCTCGGTGATGTCCTTGGCCACACCAATGATTCGCGTGACCTGATCGTGCTTGTCCCGGGCCAGCGCCTGCTCACGGATGTCGAAGCGCCGCCACTTGCCGTCGCGATGGCGAAAGCGCAACTGGCATTGCAGCAACTGGCTGTAGCCGGCGTGCCGCTGCATCTGCCGCGAACGGTGGTAATAGTCGGCGTCTTCCGGGTGCAGGAGGATTTCCCAGAAATACTCGCCCATCTGGTGCAGCTCGGTGCGGTTGTAACCGAGGGTCTGGCCGAGGTGGTGGTTGCTGAAGATCATCCGCTGGCTGATCACGTCCTGTACGTACAGGTGATCCGGCACGGTGCGCACCACGTCCGACCAGAAGCCTTCGCGCTCCAGCAGCGACAGTTCGATCAGCTTGCGGCTGGTGATGTCGCTGATGCTGAGGATCACCGCTTTATAGTCGTGCTGTTCCTGCGGCAGGCGCAGCACCATCCACAGGTGCTGGTCGCGCCCATTGATGTCCGGCAGCTTGATTTCCAGTTCCAGCTGCTTTTGTTGCTGCAGGACTGCGTCGAGCACCTGATTGCCGATGGCGCACTGGTGGTGCGGATGACCGTCGATCAGCAGTTGCCAGGTGTGCTCGCAGGAATTGACGTTGAGCAGTTGCAGCGCCACCTGATTGACCTCGGTGACACGCAGCTCTTGCAGCAGTTGCTGGCGCTGGGCCGGCTGGTCGAGCCAGGCCTTGAGCTGGTCGCTGGTCTGGATCTGCGCCTTGTCGAACAGTTGCTTGAGGCCCGACAGATCCAGCACGCACAGGGCGACGCCGGTGCCTTCGAAGATGTCCTGATAACGTCGGCGGCCTTCATGCAACTGGCGCTGGCGCCGGCGCATGTTGAGCAGGGCGATCACCGGCAACATCGAGAACGCCAGGCCCAACAGACATTTACCAATGAACGCCGGCAGCAGTTCTTCGAGCACGCGCTGGCGATCGAACAGCCCGCGCAACTGCCAGTCGCTGCTGCTCAGTGGCACAGTCAGTACGGTGTTGGTCATGTCGTCCGGGCTCAGCACGCCGGGCCGGGCCGAAGACAGTGCTTCGTCGCGGCTGATGATCTGATGGTTGAGGCGGTTTTCCACCAGCCACAACGGACGGATGCCGGTTTCGCCCTGTTTGGTCAGTGAGTCGAAGAACGTCGGGGTCAGGCGCAGCGCCCAGTAGCCGCGTGTGTTGCCGCTGGCCTGATGCAATAACAGATGCACCACCGAACCGTCGTCGGCGTTGCTGAAGTAATGCGCCTGGGCGCGGCTGCGGCGCACCAGTTCGCTGAGGTAGTCGGCGTCGTGGCTGTCGCCGGCACTGTCGCTGATGATTTTGCCGGAAGGGCTGAGCAGGGCCAGGCTGCGCAGGTCTGGCAGCGATTGCTGGAGCTTGTGCAACAGCGCCTGCTGTTCGTCGGACGACTGCGGCTGTTCGACGATCGGTAGCAGGTTGAGGGCGATTTGCGCATTCAGCGACATGTTCAGGCTGACCTGCGAGGCGAGGTCGGCGGTGTAATCGATGGTGTACTGGCGCTGGTTTTTCTGGGTCTCGCGCAGTTGGTCGAGCAGTTGCCAGAACAGCAATGCCAGCAACAAAAGCACGAGTGTCGCCAGTGCGCCCTTCAATGTTCCGCGCAGGGGCGAGCCGGGCGCCGGTTGGGTGCTGCTCACAGAGGCTGGCGGAGAGACATTGGACAAGCTGAAATCCTGCGGTTTGGCTGGACTGGCGCGACGTGCACTATAAGCCGGACGCCCGAAGGGCGGCTAGCATGCCTTGAGTTGTGGCGAAGTGCCAGCCCCACTCGGCTGGACTGCCTTCCGTCATTAAGGTAGCTTTGCCGGTTACGCGGGAGCGTTCCAGCTCCTAGAATCAGACTTTTTTCAGCGCGCACGCATTGATCACCATTAAGTGAACGACGCGCATGGTCTGGCCGGGCATCGCCTGCGCTCCAATCATTCATCTGTCACTGACCCAAGGTTCTCCATGGCTCAATACGTATTCACCATGCATCGGCTGGGCAAAGTTGTTCCGCCGAAGCGGGAAATCCTGAAAAACATTTCGTTGTCGTTCTTCCCCGGCGCCAAGATCGGCGTACTCGGCCTCAACGGTTCGGGTAAGTCCACGCTGTTGAAAATCATGGCCGGCGTCGACACCGAGTTCGAGGGCGAAGCCCGTCCGATGCCGGACCTGAACATCGGTTATCTGCCGCAAGAGCCGCAACTGGATCCGACCAAGACCGTGCGTGAAGTGGTCGAGGAAGCGGTCAGCGTGATCAAGAACGCCCAGGCCCGCCTGGACGAGGTCTACGCGGCTTACGCTGAAGAAGATGCCGACTTCGACAAACTGGCTGCCGAGCAAGCCAAACTCGAAGCGATCCTGCAAGCCAGCGACGGCCACAACCTTGACCGCCAGCTGGAAGTCGCCGCCGACGCCCTGCGTCTGCCGGCGTGGGACGCCAAGGTTGAATTCCTCTCCGGTGGTGAAAAACGTCGTGTGGCCCTGTGCCGTCTGCTGCTGTCCGCTCCGGACATGCTGCTGCTCGACGAACCGACCAACCACTTGGACGCTGACTCCGTGGCGTGGCTGGAGCACTTCCTGCACGACTTCCCGGGCACCGTGGTCGCGATCACGCACGACCGTTACTTCCTCGACAACGTTGCGGGCTGGATTCTGGAACTCGACCGCGGCGCGGGCATTCCTTACGAGGGCAACTACTCGGGTTGGCTCGAAGCCAAGTCCGATCGTCTGGCGGCCGAATCCAAGCAGCAGTCGGCTCACGAAAAAGCCATGAAGGAAGAACTGGAGTGGGTGCGCAAAGGCGCCAAGGCCCGCCAGTCCAAATCCAAGGCACGTCTGCAGCGTTTCGAAGAAATGCAGTCGCAGGAATTCCAGAAACGTTCGGAAACCAACGAGATCTACATCCCGGCCGGTCCTCGCCTGGGCGACAAGGTCATCGAATTCAAGAACGTCACCAAGGGCTACGGCGACCGCGTGCTGATCGACAACCTGTCGTTCTCCATGCCAAAAGGCGCGATCGTCGGCGTGATCGGCGGTAACGGTGCCGGTAAGTCGACCCTGTTCCGCATGCTGATGGGCAAGGAAACTCCGGATTCCGGCAGCATCGAAGTCGGCGAAACCGTGCAACTGGCCTGCGTTGACCAGAGCCGCGAAGACCTCGACGGCAGCAAGACCGTGTTCCAGCAGATCTCCGACGGTTCGGACCAGATCCGCATCGGCAACTACGAGATCCCGTCGCGTACTTACGTCGGTCGCTTCAACTTCAAGGGCGGCGATCAGCAGAAGTTCGTCAAGGACCTGTCCGGTGGTGAGCGCGGTCGTCTGCACCTGGCGCTGACCCTGAAAGAGGGCGGCAACGTCCTGCTGCTCGACGAACCGTCCAACGACCTCGACGTTGAAACCCTGCGTTCGCTGGAAGAAGCCCTGCTGGACTTCCCTGGCGCCGCCATTGTGATCTCTCACGATCGCTGGTTCCTGGATCGCGTCGCGACCCACATCCTGGCGTACGAAGACGACTCGCAAGCAGTGTTCTTCGAAGGTAACTACACCGAGTACGAAGCCGACCGCAAAAAACGCCTCGGCGAAGCGGCTGCCCAGCCACACCGGGTACGCCACAAGAAACTGGCCTGATTCGGGTTGGTTGCATGAGAAAGCGGAGCCCCCGGGCTCCGTTTTTTTTTGCCTGGGTTTTTCAGTGAGGCCGAGGCGCGGCTATCGCGAGCAGGCTCACTCCTACATTTGAAATGC